>CAURVH010000011.1:0-36126 GCA_963528645.1 uncultured bacterium | reverse complement strand
GATTTCCACCAGTCTTGGTTATCCGTGTACCACTTGATGGTCTCTTTGAGACCTGCTTCAAAGTTGGTGAACTCTGGCTTCCAGCCTAGCTCATCACGAAGTTTGCTGGCATCAATAGCATAACGCAAGTCGTGGCCAGCACGGTCTGTCACATGATCATAAGCGTCAGCTGGCTGTCCCATTTCCTTGAGAATGAGTTCCAGCACTTCTTTATTGTTCTTCTCACCATCCGCACCAATCAAGTAGGTTTCACCGATTTGGCCTTTGGTCAGAATCGTCCAAACACCTGAAGAATGGTCATTGGTGTGAATCCAGTCACGAACATTCTTACCTTCACCATAGAGTTTTGGCTTGATACCGCTCAAGATATTGGTGATTTGTCGTGGAATGAACTTCTCAATATGCTGGTAAGGACCATAGTTGTTGGAACAGTTGGAAATAGTCGCTTTCACGCCAAATGAGCGTACCCAAGCT
Organism: uncultured bacterium; assembly: GCA_963528645.1. Taxonomy (GTDB): domain Bacteria; phylum Bacillota; class Bacilli; order Lactobacillales; family Streptococcaceae; genus Streptococcus. The sequence goes on along the minus strand of CAURVH010000011.1, from coordinate 35,652 downwards.
TTGACAATCAAATCTGAGGCTGCCTTGGTTGATGAGTAAGGCGAACTTGGATTGTACTTGGTTTCAGCCGTAAATTTCTCACCCGGCCCTTCTCCATGACCTGGTAAATCTTCACGCAGAGGGAGATCCCCGTAGACTTCGTCAGTCGACACATGGTGGAAACGAAGGTCGTATTTACGAGCCGCTTCCAAAAGTGTGTAGGTTCCGATGAAGTTGGTATGGATAAAGGGACTCGGATCGTTGAGCGAGTTGTCATTGTGGCTTTCTGCAGCGTAATGAACGATCGCATCTGCTTGAGCAGCTAGCTTATCTACCAAGGCTGCATCCGCAATATCTCCAACAACTAACTCAACACGGTCGCCTAAAATTTCTTCAATATTGGCACGATTACCTGCATAAGTCAGCTTGTCCAGCACTGTCACATGCACGTCTGGAAAGTTATTGTAAACATAGTGGACAAAGTTAGAACCGATAAAACCAGCCCCACCTGTCACGATAATTTTTTTGTATTCAGTCATATTATTTCCTTATTACAAATCTTCTTTTTTCAAAGGCTTCACGTCCTTAAGTAGGGGATGATGTTTGTCCGCTTCAGATACCTCTGCTTCTTCCAGATTTTCCCACTCAATTCCTAATTCTGGGTCAGAGTAGTTAACAAAGGCATACTTAGGTTTGAGTTCAAGCGCCCAATAATCATTAACCAGATAGCTATAAGAAACTGTATCAGATAGGACTTGAAATCCATTGGCTACGCCACGAGGGACAAAGATTCCCTTACTAGCGTCAATCTCTGTCTGGTAAACATTCCCAAAAGTTTCACCCTCACGCAGGTCTACCCAAGAACCTAAAACCTTGCCATCGTCTGCAACCGAGATATACTTGTCCCAAGGTTCGGCATGGAGGCCTCGAAGAACATTTTTGCGAGAAAAGCTGACGTTATTTTGCAGTTTCCCTTCAGCAAAGAAGCTTTCAGGAAAGCCAAGTGGCACCATCTTTTCCTTCTGGAAATTTTCCTTAAACCAGCCACGATTGTCTCCATGAACTGGAATATCAAACTCTAACAAACCTGGAATTGCATCAATCTTACGCACTGCAAGTGTTTTTCCAAAAAAATTATCTGTCATCTAAATTTCTCCAATCAAACGGAGCAGGTACTGCCCGTATTCATTCTTCTTCAACGGCTGCGCCAATTCATGCACTTGCTCTTTACTGATATAGCCCATACGATAAGCAATTTCTTCCAGATTTGCCACTTGCACGTTCTGCATACGCTGAACCGTTTCGATATATTGAGCGGCTTCTAAGAGACTTTCATGGGTACCTGTATCCAACCAAGCAAAACCACGTCCCATAAGCTCAACAGACAAATCACCACGATCCAAGTATGCCTTGTTGATATCTGTAATTTCTAACTCGCCACGTGCACTTGGTTTAATGCCTTTAGCAATTTCTACAACATCATTATCATAGAAATACAGACCGGTCACGGCATAGTTAGAGCGAGGACGTTCTGGTTTTTCTTCAATAGAAATAGCGTTCATATCCTTATCAAATTCTACGACTCCAAAACGCTCTGGATCCTTCACTTGGTAGCCAAAAACAGTCGCACCTTTCTCTTTCTTGGCTGCTTTCTGAAGCATCTTGCTGAGACCAGGTCCATGGTAGATGTTATCTCCTAAAATCAAAGCAACACTATCGTCACCGATAAATTCTTCACCGATAAGAAAAGCCTGAGCAAGTCCATCGGGACTAGGTTGTTCCGCATAGGAAAGCTTGATACCAAACTCGGAACCATCTAAAAGCAAATCCTTAAAACGGGGTAGATCTTGAGGAGTTGAGATAATCAAAATATCTCTAATCCCAGCCAACATCAAGGTTGAAAGTGGATAGTAAATCATAGGTTTGTCATAAACCGGCATAAGTTGTTTAGATGTAGCTCGAGTCAAAGGATACAAACGTGTCCCCGAACCACCTGCGAGAATAATACCTTTCATAATTGTATTCATTCCTTTCGTTTTACCCAATGCACAACATCAAATGAAGAAGTGTTGTGCTCGTTAATTTAGACCATATTCAAAGTAAGAACACTTAACACAAATACAGGAGAAGTCACTATACCTGTAACTTGCATTCTTAAAATTTCTTTCAATATTACTGTTAATAGAAATAGACAGTTAGCCTAGAATATCTTTTAATTTTTTCACTTAAAGATTGTTGTTCATATCTTGCTTCATAATTGAGATCATTCTTTTAGCAACTGTATCCCACGAATACTCTACTTTATAATAATCTTGTTTACTCTGAACATTTCTAAAGAATTTTTCATTTGTTATTAGACTATACATTCTCTCAGCTAAAACCTGTGGATTTTCTTCTTCAGCAGAGAGCAGTAGGCCTGTCTCATTATTTTGAATTAAGTTTGGCATTTCCATCAAATTTCGTCCAATACATGGCAAACCATAACAGAGAGCCTCAACAAATACAATTCCAAATGCTTCAAATCGAGAAGGTAAAACAAATACATCGCAAAGATTATAATAATACTGTACTTTATTAGCTGGCAGATTACCTAAAAAATAAACATTCGGATTATCAAATTCCATCGGAGCATCCGAAGGGCCTATAATGTACAACTCAGCTTCAGGCATGAGATTATTCTGCAAATATACAAAGGCATGATAAACCAAATCCCCACCCTTACGCAAAAAATCCTTGCCAATAAATAAAAATTTATTGCGTTCTTTATGGGAGTTCTCAAGCAATAAACTATCCATATTGGTTCCAGCTCCCACATAATGAACTTTTTCAGTCGGAAGCCCTTGTTGAGTTATTAAATAATCTGAGAACCATTTACTCATAGTAAATATTCCAGTTACTTGATTATAAAATATTTCTTGTTTTCTCAAACGGCTATCTATAATATCAATTGGAACATTCTGAAAGCCGCTATATTGGAATGATGGACCATTGTTTTTAGAACATTCTCTCAAATAAAAAAGATTCAAATCCTGATAAATATAGATAGGATTATCAGGAAACGATAATGGAAACTCATCAAAAGTAAGACAAACATCATTTGGTGATAAATGAACTTGATTTTCAGCATATTTTATATACGTCATATTCATATCAGATCTTTTAAAACCTAAGCGAATAAGAGCCTTATGTACGTTCATTCTAAATGTATAGAAAATATTCTGTTCCTCAATGCTCTCGTATTTCCCCAAATATCTCTTAATATTAGTTATCGTCCCGGACCAATCCCAGATTAATTGTTCTTTGTTATGAATAATTCTTGGAATTACAATCTTCAAACTTATTCCCTCCGCAATTTGTGTTTGACTACATCTACGATATAATCTAACAATGGATTTTTTAATAGTTTTAACTCTAATAAATAGATTATTAGCCCTACTAAAGTAATACTAATAATTAGAAGAAGTGAGTTAGTTATAAATAATTTAACTCCAAAACCAATGGCTAATATAGAAAAGAAACCTATCAAAGCTTGAACTAAGTTCTGGCTCCATATTACAAAATTAATGTACTTCCCACTTTCTCTTACAACCAGAAAGTTATATAAAACAATAAAAAATTCTGATGCAATCGTTGCTACTGCAGCACCATTCTGATAAAATACTGGAATTAAAAGAAGACTAATACCGATATTTACAACAATTCCATATAGAGCTCCTGTCAAGTTTACAGTTTCACGTCCGATAGGTACATTAAGCCCATACGTTAATATACCACCAAATATGGCTCCAATTAAACTAATCGCTAATAATTGTAATGTTAAAGTGGCATCAATAAATTTTATTCCACCTAAAAATAAAATAATCTCCCTAGATAGGACAATAAGACCTGCACTCATTGGAATTAAGATTAAGGTGACAACTGAAAGTATTTGGGTATAACTTTTTTTAAATTCGTCAATTTTCTGTTCACCAAACAAATGTGACAACCTAGGTATTGTAACGGAATAGATTGAAGCCAATAAATTTTTTAATATTGTGTACACTCTAGCTGCAACAGCATATAATCCAACATAATATGCTCCTTTGAACCATTCTAATATTAGCATATCAGAATTAGCGTAGATACTGATCACTAAACCACCAGAAAATAAGACGATAATTGGTTTAAAATGCTTTACTAAATCAAGTCTCCAAACAAGAGAGAGTTTCAAATACTTTCTACAATAGATTAAATTTAAAATACAAGATATCCCTGAACCAATTACTGAGATAAACGTATATAGATATAAATCGCTAGCCGTTTTAACAAAAACAAACATCAATATTAGCAATAAGAGTTGTATAATAATACTTCTAATCGTAATATAAAGGAAATCCTCAAAAAGAATGTTTATCCAGTCCACTCCTAGTGTTGTAAAAACAATTGTCAGACTTTGAATAAAGATCAGAGTTTGATATTCTCTATTGGGAATAAATAGCCATACAACTAATACTAATAGCAGATAAGATATAACTGTAGATAAGATATTTATCGTAAAAATTTGATTACTTAAATGACTTAATTTCTTGGAATCAGATCTAATTCGTCCTCCTTCCCTAATAGCATAAGTAGAAATTCCAAGAGCGGCAACTAAAGAAAAATAACCTACAATGGAAGCTGTATAATTAATCTTTCCAAGGTTCTCCACTCCTAATATTCTACTAATATAGGGATAAGTGATTAAAGGGAATATAATTGAAAGTGCTGTTTTAAATAAATTTAAGGCAGCATTTACTCCCATTTTTTTAGTCATCTATTAACTCTCCATCTCTATTTAATTTTACAGATTCTTTATTGATAACAGCTAGCGTCAATATTAGCGCAATAATCCGTGGTCTGTCAAGATAGGACATGATTGGAAGACTCATCAAAAAATTAATTAGTAGACCTACTATTAATACATTGGAACTCAGTTTCTTTATCCATATCATAACTAATTTTATAGTTAAAAGGATATACCATATAAATCCCGGAATCCCTAAAGAACCTAATGTTCCAAATATCCCGATATCATCATAATTAAAATACCCATCAGGTCCTTTGATAAAATAATATAAAGAAGTTCCCTTCTCTGGAGTATGTAAACCTAAGCCAAATGGGTAAGTGAATATTTTCTCAAAATAATATTCTATAGCACCTGTTCGGGCAAATGAGGAACCTGTATTATCCGAAATACTATTAGATATTGAACCAAATCTATTTAGAATAATGAAAAGACCTGCTGTCCCCAAAATGAAAGTCCATAATAACGAGGATATGGTTAATCTACGTCTATTGTAAATGAAGTACATTGATAAAATAGCTATCAGTACTGTAACTAAATAATATCTCGACTGATCGACATAAAGGATAGCAACTAACATTAACAATAAACTAATAATATCCCAAAATGACTTTTTAAAATTATTTGCAATAATTTTCCATGCAACTAATATAACAAATACTCTGACAAGTCCTTCAAAAACACTATAAATACGTAATGGTGCAGTCAAGTTATAAATATAACTTATAGGAATAATATTTTCAATTTTCAAAAACACTGTTGACAAGCCATGATAGCTGTATACTTGAAAAATAAACAATATTGATACTATCGAAATCGTTATTTGACCGATTTTAAGAAAGAGGTTATAATTATTATCCTCTTGAAATATCTCACAAAGAGGAAAATATAGAAGTAAAATTGTAAAAGGAAGAATCTCCCACAATACTTGCGTAAGTGAATAACCCCACAAAAACATCGATACTAGTGAATTTAAAAACAAAAATATAAATAAAATTAGGATAAAATTTCCAAAAATATTTAGTTTAAACTTTCCTTTATTGTAAACAAGGTAGAGCAAAAATAATATAATCGAATAAATTGCAAGACCTGTCTTGTTACTGGCAGCTCCTCCTAGTAAACTCGGCCAACTTACTAGATAAAAGCCTCTGAATTCAATTAAAAAGAATAGTAAAAATAGAAAAAGATATTTATTAAATTTCAATGTTTTTTCTCCCTGAAATACGTACCATCCAATATTTTTTTCAATCGATATATCTTTTTACATAAAAAGTAGGACATATCAGATATTTTTAAAGAAAGCGTAGAGGCTCCTCTATATTCTCTGTAATAATATTTTTTTGATACACGGCCAATTTTCTCTGACTCAGGATTATATGCTCCTCTATGATAATGATAAATTGTCCATTCAGGATAGAAATAAGTCATATATCCCTTATTCCTCATTCTTTCACTTAAAATCATTTCTTCACAATAAAGAAAAATATTTTCATCAAATCCTGATACTGCTTCAAAAGCTTTTCTAGAAACAAACATAAAGCTACCACTAACCCATCCAGTCTCACCCTCAGGAGCAGTATAGTCAATATCTATCCATTTATGTATCTTACTATCAAACCACTGTCTATTGTAATCCTGAAGTATCATTTCTTCTACAAAATTCATCCGCTTACGAGGGCTTTGAATATCTCCTTGAGGAGTGAGAATTTTAGGACCAACTATACCTACTGGATTATCACTCGTTTCAATGATAGTTTTACATTCTTCCAACTGTAAGCCATTAGGAAACTCTAAATCATTGTTTGAAAAAACTAGATAGGGTGTATCAAAGTTCTGAATTGCAAATTTGGCACCTAAATTATTGCCTTTAGAGTATCCACCATTTTCATTGGAATCAATTATATAAATAGTCCTTTGTGATATTTCAAAAGAATAGACTTTTTTTCCATTAAAAGTAGAGGAAATGAATTCAACTTTAGAATCTTGTAAGAATTGTTTTCCTAATTCTTCCGCACTGTTGTCTACGATAATATAATGGACATCATTCCCTACATATATATCAATAAAATTTTTTATATAATCTACTGTATCACTCATTGATTTGTAATCAGTAATAATTAGTGAGTACATAGAATCTCCTTTGTATTACTTCGCCAGTTTCTGATAGATTGTTCGTAACTTTCTAGCGCTATCCTCTATATCAAATCCAGCTTCTTTTATTTTCTCTGCAGAGCCATATGGAAGACGTTCAAAGCTCAAAGAAATAATAAAATCTGACCACTTTTCAACACCATCAGATAATAATAATCTATAAAAGTTTGAATTAACCGATGCTGACTCTGGAACAGCAGAACTCACCACACAAGGCAGTCCAGATGCTTGTGCTTCAATATTCACGATTCCAAACCCTTCATAAAGAGAAGGTAACAAAAAAACATCCATTGCTTGTAAATATTGTGCTGGCTGTTCCTGTTTTCCAAGTAATAAAACCCTTCCTGATTTTATTTCTTCATCTAGCTTCTTTTCTATACTAGCTCGTTCCTCACCGTCACCAATCCATATAAGATAAAAATTAGGTGCCTTTGAAAAAAGAGTTTGTATTAGGCTAACCATAAACTCAGGATTTTTTTCATATGACAACCTTCCGACAGTACCTAAAACGATAGCCTCCATTGGAATATTTAGGTTTTCTCGCACGTTTTGCCTTAACTCTTCATTATATAAAAAATCATTGATTATAATACCATTTTTTATAATCGCCACATCAGACAAATCAGTATTGCCATACAAATAAACCGCTGCTTCAAGTGAGCAGGCCAACTTATAATCAACAAGAAAATTAACTATCTTTTTTGCCGATAACATTTTTAATCTGCCAATAAATCCCTCACCACGACTAGATGAAGTAGTGTGAGCATGAAGCACTATTTTAGCACCTGAAAGCTTTGACAGAATTATATTAAACAACCCCTCGATAGCATCATCTGCGTTAATATGAACAATATCATACTTTTCTTTTTTTAAAATAGAGTAGATACTTCTTAGCCTTTTTATTTTACTTGATGCTTCCTTGACATGTTGAACATATCCCCCGTTTTCTTCAATGATTTGATGAAAACTAGGGTTCTTCAATTTTCCAATAGCCAAGAAGTCAACTTGAAAGTCGTCTGTTAAGGGACGAGTCAAGTTATAGGCTATTACAGACCTACCTCCTGCTCCAAAATTGTCTGCGCCCATTTGTAAAACTTTAGTTTTCATCTATTTACTCCAATAACTAATACGTTGAATCACAATTCAAATCGAGACTTATCAGGATAACGATTAGACAATATCTTCGAAAACTTCTCCAAGTCATTTTCTGTCATCGCCATATCATCATTAACACAAAGCAATTTTGTCTTTTTTTTCGATAATAATTTAGGAAGCTCATTAACAGCAGTAATTGAAATTGATCTTCCAAAAGTCTTACTAGATGGTAGAAACTCATTACTTTCAATTTGCCAATAACACAATAGATAATGATTAATATCCGTATTATAGTCTCTAAATTTGTGTTTAGATGTTTGAACAAAAATGTCTTCTTCTACATCCCATAGATGAGTTAGAGTACTCTTTTTTATTGGAACTGGTGTATGATGATTGTAGTACCCTGTTATCCCCCATGGAAATAATAAGAGATTTTTTAAAATCAAATGACCATATTTATAATTGAAAAACTTAAACGGCGACTTTTTCAAGGCTTTTTTATTTGGAAAATGCCTATATAATACTTCTACATTATTAAAATAAACTTTTGAAAAAGAGGACCACGGAACCAAGGCTTCATAAACAGCCAATAACTTTGGTTGCCCGTTGACAAAGAAGTCGTTAGGTTTAACGTCTTGAATCAAATACATATCATCATTAAAAAAAACGAAATTCTCTGATAAATCTTCAATTCGATGTAAATTCAACTCAATTGAAGCAGAATTAAATGTTGGTAAATATTCCTCAGGTATGAAGTCACTATGCTTAACCCATTTCAACTTAGGATGATTTACATCTAACCATTCCGGTTTTTGACCGTTAGTTATAAGATAAATATTATTTACCCACGGTGCATGCTTCTCTACCATCCTAAACCAATAATTGAATGTTCCGTAATCACGATAACGATGCAGATTATCACCATCACTATCAATCTGTTCACTATTAGGCGTATATTTGTTTTTTTCTCTAATGAATTCTGGATCATTTCCATCAACCCAAAGTACAACAAAATCAATTTTTTCTTCCATGTTAAATTACCTATAAAATAATTGTCTACAAGTCTAGCTATATAAAATTTTTAGTTAAAAGTACATCGTTCCGATACAACAAAAAAGAATACAGACCAAAAATATTATGTTACTTTTCTTTATTAAATAAAATAGTCCAACCTTCATTTGCCTAAAAATCTCAGAATGATTTCTTAAAATAACATCAAAAAAAGTTTTGTATACTGAAGGCTAGTTTTAGCAATTTAAGTCTAAACAGTACATATTTTAACTTATTTGGTTGATCTTTCATTTGAGAAAGAGAAACTCTATTTTTAAGTAATTCTTGTTTAACTTCATCAGTAATGTCTATATATTGTTTATATAACTTGGATTTATACAAACTAGCTAATATATGAATCAATCCACTTACATAATAACGCTGTAAAAGTTGTAACTCTTCTTCATTTAATTGCGAACGAACAAAATCTGAATAGAAAACTTCTTTATAGAATTCAAACATGTCCCTAAATTTCTTCTCATTCCATGATTGAGTAATAGAATCAGGATTATCAATTAGGTAGTGATAGTACTTTTGATTTGTAGCATAAACTTTCTCAGATAAAAGAAATAATTTGTAATTCGTCCCCAAATCTTCATAATATTTCCCACTAGGAAACATGATTTTATTATCTATAAATAAAGATTTTCTATAAATTTTATCATTAGCAAAACCAGTAATATAACTATGCTTAAGTATCTGCACAAAAGCATCTTTGCCTTCAAAGACTTGAGTCACTAATGGATCTGAAACTATAGGATCTTTTTCCCCCTTCACAAACTCACGGTTAAAAGAAACGATATCAAACTCTTGGGATTCCAACACCTCTGCTAATTCTTTAAATGTTTGTGGTTCAAGCCAGTCATCAGAATCAGGGAAATAAACATAGTCACTCTTAGCATGTGAAATACCAGTATTGCGAGCTTCAGAAAGCCCTCCATTTTTTTTATGAATCACTGAGATAAAGTCATAAGCTTTAGCATAATCATCACAGATTTGAGGAGAACTATCAGTACTTCCGTCATCTACAAGTAGGATATTATAGTTCTTCCACTCTTGAATAAGGATACTATCAATGCAACGTTTCAAATATTTTTCAACATTATAGACAGGTATAACTACTGTTAATAATACATCTTTTTTCATTTTCGCATCCTTAATTTATGACGAATAAAATCTAATGTCCATTTCTCTCTCTTAAATTTCTTTAAAAATGTTGATTTAATATATTCCCAATAGAATTTATTTTTTGTTACTTCATCAATCTCTTGTATAGAAATTTTTTCTCCAACAACAAGTTTATTAGGAACAACATAAAAAGAGTCACATTCCTTAAACTCTGGACATTCAATCATTCTTTTTTGAAAATGAGCATATAATGGATATTCGATGACTAACGTTCCATCTTTAATTTCAATACTTTCAAGGCCAGTTTTTTCTGACCAAAAATAATAACGTTTAGGGTCAACTTCGCCATATTCTCTGAACGAAAAATGACTGATATCAATATCATCAAAGAATTTATCTTGCAATTGATCAAAACCTGATTTTTCAAACAATTTTTGAATACCTTCTGCCTCATCAAAAATAAAATTTTGCTCACTAGTAAAGACATTGTGATAATCCAGTCGATAGTTTAAACCTTGCCCAGACATAAATATACGATTAACTTCTTGTGAATTTTTAAATATTTGGAGATGACCTAAAAGACCGTATCGAGCATAATCATTTGTAAAAAAGTTATACTCTTCCAAGAATTGATAGATGTCACCAAGTAAGACATCTGTATCACAAAATCCCCAATAATCATATTCTTTTAATTCTTCTTCAAAGATAAATCCATAAGCAACCTTATAGTCACATAATTTATACGGAGTTTTAAGAGAAATTTCAAAATCAAATTTAGACTGGACTTTTTTTCTTAAATCATCAAAAGAAAGAGTTACAAATTCTATATTTTTAGCATTTAACACTTCAAATTGTTCAACCTTTTGATCCGTATAAATTAAGAAATCAATCTTTTCATTACGCTTAGCAGTCAATAAAAAATATGGAAAGAACTTTGGTAATTTCCCAAAATAAGGAATAATGAGTCTTATTTTTTTCATTTAGTTAAATCCTCTCCACCTCTATTCAACCAATTGACAGCATTAAAATAACGGTGATAAGTTTTCAAATCAATTCCAACATGACCTTGCTTCTCTGCCGATTTAAAATGAACCAAAGATGGTAAATCACTATAATTTTTAGAAGAGAAGATAACCTTACTCTTGTATGGAAGTTCTTCGAACTCTTTCATCAATTCATAAGTACAAGCATCATTATCATTGAACTTGAAATACAAATTATCCCAATGCATTCTCTTCAAACGGCGGTTCCATTTTTGAGTTGCTTCTTCCTCATCTGCATAATGTAAGAAATGCAATTCGATATCGTCTAAAAGGGCCAAGGGATAAGCATTATCAAAGTCTTTGATATATCCTGATTCCTTAACAAATGTCAAAGGGATATTTCCACTCAAATAGTATTTTAAATTCTTGAGCATCTTGATGTAATCAGGAGAGAAGACAAACATCCCTACAAATGGTGTTTGATAAGGCAAGCCCAATTCTTGATAAACTTTTCCAGCCCAACAATTATCACAAATAATCGTAAAATTTTTATTCTTGAGTCTTCGTCTAGGGATAAAGTTAATAATTGGGTAAATGATTGGTTTTAATTTATTCTTAATTTTTTCAGTATTCATCTTAGTATTTCTTATATAGGTCTGAGAAATTCCGAATATAACTTTGTAATGAGAAGAGTTCTTTTTGACGTTTGACTGATGCCTTGCCAAATTGCTCTCTCTTCTCAGTGTTCTCGGCTAAATCTTGAATAGCCTTCGTCAATTCTGCGGGCTGATTTGGAGTGGCGAGAAGGCCGTTTTCACCTTCCTTGACCATTTCACAGACACCACCATGACGGTAACTGACTACTGGCTTACCACAAGCCATAGCCTCTAGTACCACTGTTGGTAGTGGATCGGGATTGGTGCTTGGTAAGACAAAGATATCAAACATATTATAGAGTTCTGTCGTCTTATTATAATAGTCAATTCGCTTGATTTGTCCAGCTACTGGTGAGTCTGAAATAGCTTTTTCCAGCTCATCCACGCGCCACTCTTCGCCCTCAAATGCACTACCTGCTAAAAAGGCCACTGCTTTTGGATTGGCCTGTAAGATTGGAGTCACAGCTTTTAGGAAGTCGCCTTGCCCTTTCCAAGCATTCACTCGACCAACCATACCGATAACCAAAGCATCCTGTGCGATCCCAAATTGGTCACAGACAGCGCTAGCATCGATTTCATGATAGACGGCATTGTCGACCCCATTATAGATCACTTGAATCTGATCGTCTTTCACATAACGAGACTGCTTGACGTGGTTGGCTACAGCATTTGAAACCGTCACAATCGTATCCGCATAGCGTCCCATCAAAAAGTTGATAAAATCTGAAATGGCTTTTGGTTTTACAATAATCTCGTGCACATGCCAAATCAAAGGAAGTTTCACCTTTCTTTTGAGATATATTCCTTCCAAGACAGCTGTTGTATTGTTATGTACAAGATCTATCCCATTTTCACGCACATATTGGGCAATTTTTTGGGAGTAACGACGATAAGATTTCAGATATTCCAAAATCCCTTTAGGATTAAAGTGTTTTCTACGTAAAATCGGATAATCCAACACGCTAACCTGAGCGCCAACTTGGCGTAATGCTTCGACTAAAACACCGTCATTAGGCAGGATAATATGAGCTTCAAATTCTTGAGGATTTAATCCTTTGATCAATTCCAATAAAACCTTATCTGCTCCATACATTTCTGCACCAGCATGTAAATATAAAATCCGTTTCATTTTTTATCCTTTAAACACTTCTTCATAATCTGACACAATCTTTTCCCATGTAAAAGCTGAAAGAATTCTTTGGCTTGACTTGAAATCCAAGTCAGCTATCGTTGCCTGTTCAAATCCTTCTACTTCTTCAATGACGCGTGTCAACTCATCTTTTTTCCAATAAATTGCCCCATCTTCACCAACCTCACGGTTAAAGCCAACATCTAGCAACAAATTCAGTTTTGTGGATGCTAGGGCTTCCAGTAGAGAAGGGTTGGTTCCTCCAACCTCATGCCCATGGAAATAGGCAAAGGCATTTTCGCGAATGTACTTGAGCAACTCTTGGTCATAGACAGTCCCGACAAATTTGACCCTAGAATCTTTGTCAAAACCAGTGTCCTGTAACAACTGATCGTAAAATTTATTTTGCTCCACATTTGTGATGAGGACAAAGTCCTTCTTGGACTTGGACTTTATAAATTCACGAATCATGGTCTCATAGTTGTTTTCGGGAACGAATCGTCCCACAACTAGATAATAACCATTTTCAGCAACACCTTTTTCCTGATACCAATTACGAACTTTTTCGTCATCAGGTTTTAAAATAGACTTACTTGTATCTGTCCCATAGGCGATATAAGTCGTCTTGGGCTGATACTGCTTATGGTTTTCTTGGATATATTTTTCGATATTTTTACTATCGCAAACTAATAAGTCCGCATGCTTGACCATGAGTTGCTCTGAATATTTCCAATACTTACGGACAGGAAAACTCCATTTTGCTCGGAGCCACTCATGACCATCTGGATTTACCATCAAACGGCCACCAATCGCACGAATTTTTTTCTTAAGTCCAGAAATAAACGGCCCGATGCGGCAAGCTAAAATATAAAAAATCGGAGCCTCGTCCTTGTTTTCCTTAGCCAATTCAATAGCCTTATTGACCGCTGCAATATCGTAAGCGATAGCACGAGCCGGTCCGATATTGGGCACATCAATGTTGAAACAAATGGCTCCATTGTGCTCAAACTGGTCATCCGTGATACCAGATTTAGCTGAATTCTCACGCATACAAGCAACATAGTATTGTATGTTGCTATCTTTTTGATACTCGGTTAATTTTTCAACAAAGGTTTCAAATCCTCCATACTTGGCAGGAATCCCCTTTGAACCAATGATATAAACTGACTGTTTCATCTTTCTCCTAACAAGACTGAAGGGCAAAAATCACTTCGCTCCATCTCTCATAAATACAACTTTAACTGTCTTCAATAAAATTTCAATATCTTTCCAAATTGTCCAATCATCTATATAGGCCACATCTAACTTGACAACTTCATCGAAATTCTTGATCTCACTTCGTCCACTGACCTGCCATAAGCCTGTTATACCTGGCTTAAAACTAAGGCGACGTTTTTGTTCTGGGGTATAGCGCTCATACTCGTCCACTGTTGGTGGTCGTGTACCTACCAAACTCATATCTCCCTTTAGAACATTATAAAACTGTGGCAGCTCGTCCAAGCTAGTCTTCCGTATAAAACGGCCAATTTTCGTGATACGTGGGTCATCATCCACCTTAAACATTCCACCCTGCATGGTATTTTGTTCCATGAGTTCTCTTTTTTTCTCCTCAGCATCTACACACATGGAGCGGAACTTGTAAAAAGTGAAATGGCGGCCATTTTTTCCTATACGCGTCTGAGCAAAAATAGCAGAGCCCCCATCCTTTCGAATTAAAGGAACTAGTACAATACTGACTAGACCACATAGTATCAGCCCTACTAGAGAACCGATAATATCAATAATCCGCTTAGCAATCACGTGGCTAGTCTTATAAAATGTTGTAGAAAAAGTCACAACGTTTAATCCTGCCATCTCACGAATTTGCTTGTTACGTGCCAAACTACGATCAAAAGCATTTAGATTGACTGTTACATCAATTCCCATCGTTTCAAACTGAGAGATAAGCTCTCCAATATTGTATTTTTCACTTGGAAGATTGATAAAGACTTCATCGACCACCTCATGAGTCGCAAAGTCTACTATCTCCTCCTCTGCTACTACCTTTAAAGAATTATGCTGAAAATCTGGTTTGTCTAAAACACTGACAGCTACCAACTCCCCAACAACCTCATTTGATTCTATTAGTCTATCCAGTACCTTTTCGGCACGAGAAGTTGCTGTGAGCAAGAGGATCTTCTTACTTCCTTTAAAATTGGGATAAGCTCGTTTCCAATACCACTTGATAAATAGGTTTAGCACATAGACTAAGAGAGCATGTAATGTAAGGAAGTAAATCATGCCTCGTCTGGAAATACTAAATCGATCCTCTAAGAAAAAATTAGAAATACTAATCGCTAGCGCAAAGAATAGGATATATTTCAATGTCTGGACAAGTTCAAGCAAATATCCCCTTTTAAAGAAATCCTGTCCATAATCACTAATATAAAAGACAAAATAATGGAGGATATAAAGTGCAATAGCTGTTGTTGAAACAATCTCCGTTTCTCTCACAGCGCTAAGCAGATAAGTCAATAAAATAACAAGAAAACTCTGGATTATGGCCAATAAAGGCTTTACTACTTTTCCATTCATCTCTATCCCCCAACCTATTTTTTATTTTTTCCCGTAATCTCCATAATTTCCATAAGAACCGTATTTGTCTGCTGAAGTATCGAATTTATTCAACACAACTCCCAAAAACGGCTTCTCTGTGTGTTCCAACTGTTCTTTCGCTTTTTGAATATCTCGTCGATTTGTTTCACCTGCTGCTGTCACTAAAATAGAAGCATCACATTTTCGCGTAATGATAGCCGCATCAATCACGACACCGACAGGAGCAGTATCTACAATGATGTAGTCAAAATATTTACGCAAGGTTTCAAGCATTGTACTGAAATTCTTACTTTGAAGAAGAGCTGTCGGATTCGGTGACACAGAGCCAGCCTGAATTACAAAGAGATTTTCGATATTGGTATCACAAAGCCCTTGTGACAGGTCTGTAGTTCCTGATAGAAATTCCGTCAGTCCTGTAATCTTATCCCTTGCTTTAAAGACACCTGACATAACAGAATTGCGAATATCTCCATCAATCAGCAGCGTTTTGTAACCTGCACGCGCAAAAGCCCAAGCGATATTGGTGGAAGTCGTTGATTTTCCTTCTCCTGGTTTCACAGAAGTGATAGAAAATACTTTCAAATCATCTCCACTTAACTGTAGGTTCATGCACAAAGCATTATAATACTCCTCTGCCTTTTTTACAAGATCCAATTTTGCTTGTGAGATTTCTAACGTTGGCATAACTTCCTCCTATTTCATTTTGTCCAAATCTGGAACGACCCCTAGAAGTGGAATTTGCAGTACATCTTCGACATCTTCAGGACGTTTCACACGGGTATCGAGTAACTCAATCAAAAGAACAGTAATTACTGTTACGACGGCTCCTCCAAGAAAACCAAACAAGGTGTTGCGTCGAACATTTGGAGAAGAGGGAGTCGTAGCTGGTCGCGCTTCTTCAAGTGTCGTTACATCAGATACTCGCGTTACAGCGATGATCTTTTCTGCAGCAACTTCTCGTAGAGAATTAGCGATGCGACTGGCTTCCTCTGGTTGTTTATCCTTGACAGAGATTGAGACGATACGAGTGTCAGCTGGTACAGTCACTTGAACTTTGCTAGCTAACGTTTTTGCTGGCACATCCAATTTCAAATTTGTCGCTACCTTTTCCAATACATCCTGCGAAAGGATAATCTCACGGTAGTCTTTTACCAGATAAGATCCTGCCTGCAAGTCCTGATTCGTCAACCCCGGCTTATCTCCTTGATTGCGATTCACTACGTAAATACGCGTAGTACTCGTATATTCTGGCTTAACGATAAAAGTGCTATATGCAAAAGCTCCCGCCCCTGTCACAAGTGCCACTAATAAAATAATTAGTTTGCGTTTCCATAAGGTTTTAAATAATTGAAATACATCGATTTCTATCGTATTTTGTTCTTTCATCATTTCTCCTAAATTAGTTGATCCATTACAATTTTTCGAGGATTGTCTATAAAAAGTTCCTGAGCCTTCGCTTCTCCGTATTTTTGGGTAACAAGGTCATATGCTTCTGCCATATGAGGAGGTCTACCGTCTAGATTGTGCATATCACTTGCAATGACATGAACCAAATCCTGCTCTAAAAAATACTGAGCTCTTTTTTTCATAAATTTATAACGTTCTCCAAAAAGTTTTGGTTTGAGGATGTGTGAACTATTTACTTGCGTGTAACAGCCCATATCGATCAGTTCTCGAACGCGTTTTTCATTGTTTTCAAGAGCATCATAGCGCTCGATGTGGGCAATGACTGGAGTAATTCCCAACATCAAGATCTTGCTCAAGGCGCTATGAATATCGCGATAAGGGGTGTTCATACTAAACTCTATCAAGGCATAACGACTATCATTGAGGGTCGGAATCCGCTTTTTTTCCAACTTATCCAGAACATCTGGTGTGTAGTAAATTTCAGCCCCATAAGCAATGACCAAGTCACTCGCAACTTCCTTAGCTATTTCCCGAACCTGAAGAAAGTTTTCTGCTATCTTCTCTTCCGGAGTTTCAAACATGCCCTTGCGACGGTGAGAGGTAGAGACAATGGTTCGCACCCCCTGCCTGTAGGCTTCTGTCAAGAGAGACTTGCTTTCCTCTCTTGACTTGGGACCATCATCTACATCAAAGACAATGTGCGAATGAATATCAATCATTTCATCTGCCCTCCAACACGTCTTGAATAGCAGTTTTGACAGATGCAAGGCTACTGTCGTCAATTTCCATCATATAGAGGTTACTATCTGGCATCGCATAAGAAGGAAGATCCATCCGTCCTGTACCTTTCAAGTCTTGCGAATTCACTTTGTAAGTTCCACCACTTTCTAACTGAGCATTGACCAAGTTCATCATGGTCTCAAGCGGCATGTTTGTTTGGATAGAATCTTGCAAGCTATCAATAATCGTACTATAATTTTTCAGTGCTTCGGTCGACGTTAATTTTTGAAGGATAGCCACAATCACCTTTTGTTGATTGCGCCCGCGGTCACGGTCACCATCTGCCAGGGAATAGCGCTCACGAACAAAACCGAGAGCCTGTTCTGAATCAAGATGAACATTGCCCACAGGGAATTGAAACTTCCCGTGTAGTGCTGTGAATTCCTGATCATTATAAACATCTACCCCACCCAACAAATCAATCAATTTCAAAAACGAAGTGAAGTTCAATCGCACATAGTAATTGATATCCACTCCATAGAGATTTTCTAAGGTATGAATGGACGAATCAACTCCATAAATGCCCGCATGGGTTAATTTATCTTTTTGATTATTTCCACCGTCTGCGATTGGTACATAAGCATCACGTGGTGTTGTGGTCAAGAGGATTTTCTTGGTATCTCGATTGACAGTCATCAGGATATTGACGTCTGAACGCGACACTGAACTAATCGGACCATAGGTATCAATTCCACTAACATAGATATTGAAAGACTGACTCTTTGAAGTTTTAGGAGCTTCTACTTTTTTAGTGAATCCCTTAGTATAAATCTTTTTTATCTTCGATGCGTAATCTGGATATTCTGACTCGATGATATTTTCAAAGACACTATTTAGGACGATGGCCTTGGTGTCACCTGCAATCAAACTCTTGTAAGCTGCCAAGTAAGACGAACTCTGATTGACCGTCAAATCGGTATTCTGACTTGATTTGATATCAGCTAGTAGTTTTTGAATATTTTCATTATCAGTCCCAGTCGGTGCTGTCACACTCGTCAGTTGCGTAACATTTCCAATCTCACTATCTGCTAAAACAGCGACACTAATCGAATATTCTGAGTAATTAGAAGTCGCATTTAAACGATTGGTCAATCCAACAAACTGCTGTACTGCAAAAAGCGACACAGAGCTGGCAAAGATAGAGAGCACCAACAGAAAAATGGTGAACTTTTCAGCTTTTTTATAGATAATCAAGAGCAACCCTACTAAGGCAACTAGTAGGACTAACGCAGTTGCCGCTAGATTAAGATATCTAAAAGCAAGGATATGGTATTTAAAAATAAAAAACAATAAAAAGCCAGCCAACAATAGATAAACAGCTAACAAGGCTATGTTAACGCTTCGCTTTACTCTCCCCGAGCGAGATCTCTTTGAACGTTTCGTCATGACACTCCCCTATACTATAATAATTAAAGTAATTATATCACAAAAGTAAGGTAAATTCCATTTATTCCCACAATTCTCAGCGTTTTCATTCATTTTTCTTAGCTATATTTCGAAGTGACCGTTTTCATTATTTAGGGGCTTGAGCAAACAAAAATAAGGTCCCTTGCAAGAGACCTTATTTCAACTTTTTATTTGATATGATTTTCAAATTCTTTTTGACTTTGTTCGATGGCTTTTTTTCTTTCTTCTTCCCACTTAGTCTTGGCTTCATCAAATTGTTTCTTGGTAACAGGATCTTTTTGTAGTCTCATGTACTTGTAGTTGTTTCCATCACCTTTTATTCCCACTAGAGAGTAGGCACGTGTGAATGGAGTTACTTTGGTTACAGAGGCTGTACCACCATTTGACATAGCAGACATGACTAGAGAATTGTCAATCATCCAAGCTTGAGCTTCAGCGTATTTTTCATAACGCTTAGCGACGTCTTGATTCTCAGCATCTGCTTCTTTTAGAAGTTTTGTATAGGTATCTAATCCTAGACTCTTGATCAATTCTTGATCTTCCTTAGCATCTAGACCGAAAATTTTGAGATAAAAACCATCTTCGGCATTAAATGGATCCAGATAAGTTGACGGATCTTGATAATCACCAACCCAGCCATCAAAGTTCAAATCGTAATCACGAGCTGCTGGATTTGGTGCTAGGAAAGCGACATTCCCAAAGTCATCCGTTGAAAGCTGTTGAACATCAATGACGATATTCTCAGAACCTAATACTGTTTCAAGTGTCTGTTTAAGTGAATTCATACCCGAAACCGCATTTTTGTTGCTTTGATCAACTGGGACATCCAAATGGATCGGGAAGGTAACCCCTTGGGCTTCCAATTCCTTTTTAGCTTCCGCAAATTTTGCTTGGGCCTTTTCCTTGTTGAAGTAACCGTCTTGGGCATCCGCCAAGTTGATTCCTGACCACTCAGTTCCGTAGTTCACAAGCTTTGAAGCTGTTACTTCTCCAAAGGTCTTATCTCCCACCTGGACAAATGTTGGGGGAACAAGGGTATTTCGAAGGGTTTTGCTCGCTGCTTCTTCACCGTTAGATTGAGCAGAGTAGGCTGTTCGATCAATACCAAAGTTGATAGCCTGACGGAAATTTTTATTTAAGATAGCTGTTTGAGCTGATTTCTTTTGTTCGTCCGTTGTTTTAGCGGTATGGTTATAGGCTTTACGGTTTACATTAAAGTTAAAGTACCAAGAAGTCTTGTCTTGTAAGCTATAAACGATATTGTCTTGGTATTTTTCTTTCGTCTTGGCATAGCTCGAGCTATTTGGATAGACTCCCGCAAGTGAATAGGCACCACTTTCAAAGTTTCGAATGGTCATCTCTTGATCAGAGCCATCAAAATAGGCTAATTTAACTTTCTCAATAGTCACCTTGTCATGATCATAGTAGTTAGGATTCTTCACATACTCGATGGAAGATTTTGATGTGAAATCTTTTAACAAGTAAGGTCCATTATAAAGGATACTGTTTGGCGTCAAGGTTCCAAAGTCTTTATCCTTTGATGTCAAGAATTCTTCGTTAACCGGGAAAAGGATACTGTTGGTTGTCTTTGAGTTCCAGTAGGGCTCTGGTCGTGTCAAAGTGTACTCAACCGTATAGTCATCCAAGGCTTTAACACCAACTGTTGTGAAGTCATTGCTCGCACCTGTCACATAGTCATTCAATCCCTTGATAGAGTTCTGGATGAGATCCATGGCTTGCCCCTTGTTGTCCGCAGCATACTTAATCCCAGTGACAAAGTCTTTGGCTTTAACTGGAGCGTACTCTTCTCCATCAGCTGTGTACCACTTAGCATCTTTTCTGAGTTTGTAGGTATAGGTCAAACCATCTGCCGAAACTGACCAGTCTTCAGCTAGAGCTGGCGTTAGATTTCCATAGCTATCATTTTCTAGCAAACCATCCACAAGATTGGTAATCACTGCAGTGTTATCTGCATAATAGTCTAAAAGATAGTTAAATGTCGTTGGGTTTGCGCTAAATGTTGATGAGAAGGTGCTTGTATCCGTATTGGACTGTCCACAAGCTGTCAGTAAAATCCCTGTAGCTAGGACAAGACCCGTTCCGATAAGCCTTTTTTTTATGTTCATCCTCTACTCCTTTATGTCACTTTTTATAACACAGCCATATTTTACCAAATTTATCCTAAATTGTAAAGTTCCTAGTTTTACGACGACTGATGTCTCAAAACCAGAAAAAGGAAGTACAGATTTTCTGCAACTTCCTTTTCTTTTATAGACTATTTAACGTGTTTTTCTAGCTCTTTTTGGTATTTGGCATTTGTTTCAATCTTTTCTTTCTGCCATTTCTTGAGAGCTTCTTCGTATTCTTTTGTAGTCACGACATCATTTTGCAATTCCAAGCCTTTGAACACGAATGGATCTCCCTTGATTCCGACTTGAGAGTATGCTTTTGTAAATGGTACAGTACGGCTAACAGTTGGAGAACCACCTGAAGAGGCAACTGGGATCAAGAGCGAGCTATCAGATACCCAGGCTTGAGCTTTAGCATATTTCTCATAGCGCTTATTGAGATCGCTTGTTTCAGCTGCAGCATCATCCAAGAGTTTCTTGTATTCGTCTAGACCAACTTGAGCCATCACTTCTGGATCTTTTCCGCGAGTGATACCCAAGTGTTTAAGGGCAGAACCCTTCTTAGCATCAAGAATGTTTAGGTAGGTAGCTGGGTCTTGATAGTCTGGGCCCCAACCAGTTCCATTCAAGTCATAGTCTTTTTGAGATGGAACCTTAGCTTGAGAAGTAATGCTCATTTTCTCATTATCGGTCATTTGAAGGACATCAACAATGACATTCTCCGTACCAAGTGTTGATTCGATAGACTGCTTGAGTGAGTTCGTCTGTTGAACGGCAATGACATCAGTCTGTTCAACTGGAACATCCAAACGGATTGGGAAGGTCACACCTTTAGCCTGCAATTCTGCCTTAGCTTTAGCAAAGGCTGCCTTGGCTTTTTCAGGGCTGTAAAGCGTATCCTTACCATCTGTAAGGGCCACATCTTTCCATTGGTCTCCGTAAGAAACCAACTCTGCCTGTGCCAACTCTCCAAATGTCTTTTCACCTACTTGAACGTAGTCATGAGGAACTAGACTGTTACGGATAATTTTGTCCGCACCTTCTTCACCATTCAACTGAGCCGTGTAAGAATGACGGTCAAGGGCAAAGTTCAAGGCTTGACGGAAGTTCTTGTTGAGAAGAGCTTCTTTTGTTGATGTTTTTTGAGCCTCGTCGGTTTTAGCTGTTTTATTGTAAGACTGGCGGTTTACGTTAACAGTGAGGTAGTAGCTTGTCGCTTCTTGTGGACTGTAGACAATCTTATCGCCATACTCTTTCTTAGTTGACTCAAAGTTTGAACTTGTTGGGAAGAGACGAGCTGTTGTATAAGCACCTTGTGTAAAGCTACGAATCAAGGATTCTTGGTCAGAACCATCATAGAAGGTTAGTTTGATGTTGTCAATCTTAACATTGTCCTTGTCCCAATAGTTTGGATTCTTTTCATACTCAATGACTGATTTTGAAGTCAATGATTTCAAAAGATAAGGACCGTTATAAAGAATACTTGATGGTGTTGGTGCACCATAATCGCTCCCTTTAGAATTCAAGAATTCTTCATTAACTGGAAGCATGGTAGCAGTTGTGACTTTAGAGTTCCAGAAACTTTCTGGCTTGTTGAGCGTGTATTCTACCGTGTAATCGTCAACAGCCTTGACTCCTACAGTAGAAAAGTCATTGCTTTCACCACTGATGTAGGCAGCCAAGCCTTTGATAGAATCTTGAAGGAGAGAGAGGCCGTCTGATTTACCGTCAGCTGCGTGTTTCAGACCAGTAACAAAGTCCTGAGCCTTGACTTCAGCATACTCCTCTCCCTCAGAAGTATACCATTTTACACCCTTACGAAGTTTGTAAGTATAGGTCAAGCCATCTTTAGAAACGGACCAGTCTTCTGCAAGCGACGGAATCAAGTTCCCGTATTTATCATTTTCCAAGAGGCCATCGACAACGTTGGCTATAACGTCAGAAGTTGAGCTCTTGCTCGTCACACTGTAGTCCAAAGATGATGGATCTATTGCATAGACATAAGAAAATGTCTTGGGAGCATCAGCCTTCTTTTCACTTTGCCCACAAGCAGTTAACAGTAGGGCTGCACTCAAAACAGCACCTGCTCCTAAGAGCCACTTTTTCGATTTCATAAGTAATCTCCTTAAAGATAGTGTTTTCACCATTATACCCTATTTTTTCATAAAAGCAAGAACTTTCGCCAGATTTTTTAGAAAATTCTAACAAATATTTTTTTAAGATTTTTCTACACAATTTTTAGTAAAAAACCTCAAGCTTCAAAAGCTTGAGGTTCTCTCATTTTAGTCAGTCATTTCCACACAGAAAGCATCCCATGGAGCCAAGGTTTGTTTTTCAACTGCTTCTTTAGCAGTAGTGTTTTCAATCAAGACCGATTTCACTTTTCCTTCTACTGCAAAGTTTTGTTTTTCATTGGACAAATTAGCCACAACTAGGAAACGACGGTCACCGTCCTTGCGAATATAGGCAAAAACCTTATCAGCCGTCTCAAGTAATTCAAAATCAGCTCGAATCAGCCAGCTGTTCTCCTTACGGATTTGAACGAGTTTTTGATAAGTATAGAAAATAGAATCTGGATTTGCCAGAGCTTCTTGAACGTTGATTTTTTCGTAGTTTGGATTAACTGCCAACCAAGGTTGACCTGTTGAGAAGCCAGCATTTTTACTCTCATCCCATTGCATCGGAGTACGGGCATTGTCACGACCGATGACACGGATACTGTCCATAATTTCTTCCATCGGAACGCCTTTCTCAAGAGCTTCACGTGCATAGTTGAGGGATTCTATATCTTCTACTTGGTCCAGTGTTTCAAACGGATAGTTGGTCATCCCAATCTCCTCACCCTGGTAGATATAAGGTGTCCCTCTCATGAGATGAAGCAGGATTGCAAAGGCTTTAGCAGATTTTTCACGGTATTCTTGGTCATTTCCCCAGATAGAGACGATGCGAGGAAGGTCATGGTTGTTCCAGAAGAGGGAATTCCAACCGTCTTCAACTCCCAACTCTGTCTGCCATTTGTTGAAAATTTCCTTTAATTTCCCTACATTTAACTCTTTTTGGTAATGCCACTTAGGTTGCCCCTCCTGATATTGAAGACAGATATGTTCAAACTGGAAGACCATAGACAATTCTTGTCCCTTTGGATCCGAGTAGAGCTTGGCAATCTCTGGTGTTGCTCCCCAGGTCTCCCCTACTGTCAAGAGATCTTTGTCGCCAAAGGTCGCCTGATTCATTTCCTTGAGATAGGGATGGAGCATAGGACCGTTATTGACTACTTTCTCGTCAGGAATTTTCCCAATCATATCAATGACATCCATACGGAAACCACCAATACCTTTATCAATCCAGAAGTTCATCATCTCATAAATTTTCTGGCGCAGTTTTTCATTCTCCCAGTTGAGATCCGGCTGTTTCTTGCTGAAAAAGTGGAGATAGTATTGACCCGACTTTTCATCGTATTCCCAAGCAGACCCACTAAAGATAGACTCCAAATCATTGGGCTCATCCCGCCAGATATAGTAGTCACGCTCAGGGCTATCAGAATTTTCACAGGCCTCTACAAACCAGGCATGCTCATCCGAGGTATGATTGACCACCAAGTCCATGATGATACGAATATCACGCTTCTTAGCCTCCGCGATCAATTCCTCCATATCCTCCATGTTTCCGAAAATAGCTGCAATCGCTTGGTAATCAGCAATATCATAGCCATTATCATCCATAGGACTGTCATAAACGGGAGAAAGCCAAATCGCTGTAATCCCTAGCTTGGCTAGATAGTCTAACTTACTCGTAATTCCTGGCAAATCGCCAATTCCATCTCCATTACTATCCATAAAGCTCTTAGGATAGACTTGATAGACTACAGCATTGTGCCACCATTTTTCTTGCATCTGTTTACCTCAATATTTTAATAATCTATAATCTATAATCTATGATAGCGCTTTTTAAAACTTTGTGCAAGCGTTTGCCTAATCTTTTTGATTTCTTTTTTAGCTCCGTAGTTTCCTAAATCCCATTTTTTTTATATAATAGAGGTCAGAGGTAAAAAAATGAAAAAACAAGCTTTTAGTTCTGAACAATATTTAAATCTACAGCGCGACCACATTTTGGAGCGCATTAACCAATTTGACGGCAAACTCTACTTAGAGTTTGGCGGCAAAATGTTAGAAGATTTCCACGCTGCTCGTGTCCTTCCTGGTTATGAGCCTGACAACAAAATCAAACTCTTGCAGGAGTTGAAGGAGCAAGTTGAGGTTGTGATTGCTATTAACGCTAGCAATATCGAGCATTCCAAAGCACGTGGTGACTTAGGCATTTCTTATGACCAAGAAGTTCTTCGTTTGATTGATAAATTTAATGAACTGGGAATTTTTGTCGGCTCTGTTGTCATTACGCAATACGCAGGTCAACCCGCTGCGGATGCCTTCCGCAACCAACTTGAGAAAAACGGAATTGATTCTTATCTTCATTATCCAATCAAAGGATATCCGACAGATATGGACCACATTATTTCTCCCGAAGGCATGGGGAAAAACGACTACATCAAAACCAGTCGCAACTTGATCGTCGTAACAGCTCCTGGACCTGGTTCTGGAAAATTGGCTACTTGTATGTCAAACATGTACCATGACCAAATCAACGGTATCAAGTCTGGCTACGCTAAATTTGAAACCTTCCCAGTTTGGAATCTACCCCTTCATCATCCAGTCAACTTGGCCTACGAGGCTGCAACCGCAGACCTTGACGATGTCAACATGATTGACCCCTTCCATCTCCAAACCTACGGAGAAACCACTGTCAATTACAACCGTGATATTGAAATCTTCCCAGTACTCAAACGTATGTTGGAACGCATTCTCGGTGAATCTCCGTACGCTTCACCAACAGACATGGGTGTCAACATGGTTGGTTTTGCTATTACAGATAATGAAGCTGCTATCGAAGCTTCAAAACAAGAAATCATCCGTCGCTACTATCAGACTGTACTTGATTTTAAAGCTGAAAAAGTCGGGGAAACCGCTGTCAAGAAGATTGAACTGCTCATGAACGACCTCGGTATCACACCTGCAGACCGTAAGGTTGCTGTTGCTGCACGTCAAAAGGCAGAAGAAACTGGCGGACCTGCTCTAGCTCTCGAATTGCCAAATGGGGAAATCGTAACTGGTAAAAACTCTGAACTCTTTGGTCCTACAGCTGCTGCCTTGATCAATGCCATCAAAAAATCAGCTGACATCGCTAAAGAAGTGAAACTAATCGAGCCTGAAGTCGTCAAACCAATCCAAGGCCTTAAAATCAATCACCTAGGTAGCCGCAATCCACGCCTGCATTCAAATGAGATTCTGATTGCTCTAGCCATCACAGCTATGGAAAATCCTGATGCTGCGCGCGCAATGAAGGAACTTGGCAACCTCAAAGGAAGTGAAGCCCACTCAACCATCATCCTGACCGATGAAGACAAGAATGTCCTTCGCAAGCTAGGCATAAACGTAACCTTTGACCCTTACTACCAATATGATCGCTTGTATCGGAAGTAAATAAACAAGGCTGGACAAAACTCAATTTGAGAGAAAAATCCAGTAAATCTTTACATAATAAAAAAATCAAACGCATAACATCAAGTCTTTTGAACACTTGGTATTATGCGTTTTTATGATTTCCCATCCTTATTTATTTCAATGAAATTGCCAACTCAACACAGGCTCCCCCTTCGTCTGGATTGAGCAGGGTCAGACGACCACCATGCAAGAGAGCGACCTGCTTAGAAAAGGCTAAGCCGATGCCATGATGGGGATTAGCTGAATTGCGGCTTTGGTCACTCTGGTAAAAGAGCTGTTCCGCTCCCAGCAGCATCTCCTTTGAAAATGCAGGGCCGTTGTTCCAGATAGCAAAAACCAACTGGTCCTGTTGTAATGATACCGTTAGCTTGACTTCTTTTTGGTTCTGGTCAGCATGTTCAAGCGCATTTAGTAAGATATTCAGTAAAGCCCGTTTGAGATAGTCCAAATGAATTGACAAAATCAAACTAGGGTCGCAATCTTCTTGGAGATAAAAACGATAGCTTTCCCGTTTGCTGAACAGTGCCCAGTCGTCCTGTAGATCAGCCCAAAAGTCCCCTAAGGAAAGCTGACTGAACTGATTAGAATCAATCTGAAAAGTCTTAGCGTAATCAATCAAAGAGCCACAATACTCTTCCATCTTGTGACTAGCCTGCAAAATCTCAGCAGCATAGTCTGCCTGAGGCTGGCCCAACTGCGCCAACTCCAAGAGCTCAGCATTCCCCTTAATCACAGTTAGGGGCGTCTTCAAATCGTGCGATGTCGCTGATAGCTGTAAAATCAACTCCTGATTATGCTGCTGCTCTTTTTCTAGAAGACGAGCATTTTCTTGGTGGCTGCTCCGTAAATCGCTATAGACTTCTAGCATTTCCTCAATCCGAAAAAGCTGGCTTTGATTTTCTTCTAAAAGCTTCTCGCTCGTTAGCATTTTTATTTCCCTGTCGATTTTTCGGAGCAATTTCAAAATATGATAAAAAGTAATCAGCAGCAAGCTCCCTGCCCAAAAGAACAAGGTGAAAAGGACGTAATCACTTCCTTGCGTAAATTCATAGCCTATAAGCACAAAAATCAAAACATGGAAAAAGACGATTTTTAAACTGGTTGTCCAGACTAGGCTTTTGAAATTACGGGTTCTAATTGCCATCTATAGCCTACTCCTCTCACTGTTGCGATTGCTTGCAGCCCTTCTTGTTTGCATTTTTGACGAATCTGATATACGTATTCTGAAATGGAGCGAAGCTGTGTTTCTGAGCTTTCTGGATAAAGCAAGGTATGCAGGCGTTCAGCTGAAAAGGTCTGCTTGGGATTGCTAGCTAGTAAATGCAGCAACTTAAACTCTCGCTCTGAAAATTTCAAGACTTTACCAAAACAGGCAACTTCATAGCGCTCTGGATAAAATTGACAAGAAGCAATCTCAGAATAGCGCTCCTCCCGTCTTTCCTCCCGCCGAAGATGAGCTCTGACACGCGCCAGCAATTCTTTGGTCCCAAAAGGTTTGACAATATAGTCATCTGCTCCGCGAAAGAGCCCTTCCACCTTGTCCGCCTCCAACTCCTTGGCTGTCAAAAAGATGATTGGACACGAAAGATGAGGACGAATATAGGAACACAACTCAAAACC
The DNA here is from genome assembly GCA_963528645.1 of uncultured bacterium. GTDB lineage: Bacteria > Bacillota > Bacilli > Lactobacillales > Streptococcaceae > Streptococcus. The sequence goes on along the minus strand of CAURVH010000011.1, from coordinate 7,163 downwards.
ATTAACAGGCTCCATCATCACATCCAGCAGAATCAAGTCATATCCGACAAAATGCGTCAGCTCTAGCTCTTCTATCCGATCAAGCGTCGTCACATCATAAGCATCAAGCTCTAGGACATTTTTCACCAGTTTCAAAATGCTTTGGTCATCATCAACCACTAAAATACGATACTGTCTCATGATTTCCATTATAGCATACCTCTAGCGAACATCTCGTTTCAAGGTTAAGAATATAGCAGAGCTCCAAACCAAAGCTAGCCAGAACAGCTGTATTCCCAGCCCTGATAGATCTATTGAATGCTGAAGTCCTTCATACTCAAAAAGATTTAGCGTAGCCAGATCGGGCAGGTATTTTGCTTCCTTGATGAACGTTGCCAATAAACGGCTGAGTCCAATCAAGAGAGGAAAGAGCACCGACACCGGCACAATCCAAGATTGAAAGAGCAAAGCGAGTCCAGCTGCTAAAAAAGCCAGAAAAAGATTGCTGAGAAGACCAAAAGAGCTGTAATAGAGGAATTTCCCCAGTAAGGACCAGCTAAAGTCCTGGTCAAAACGAGCCAGCATAACAAGGAAACAGCTGCCTATCATGATACTGTAGAGGATCAAGAGCAGCACGGCCAGAAAAAGGAATTTCCCAGCCAACCAAGCCTTTCTATTTGATACGGTTAGAAAATTCGTTCGCATCCCAGACTTGACAAACTCCTGGGCAAAATAGAGGGAAGTAAAGATGACGATGACAGGCTGCGCCAGATAGAGGGCATGCAAAGCCTCGCTCAGAGCCTTCGTCTGTCCAACTGCTGTTTGACTGTAGTCAAGATTCATCAGAAAAAATGGAACGACTACCAGAGCCACCAAGGCTGCACCAAGAGCGAGATAGTAAGAACGGAACTTAATCCATTCACTTTTAAGCAGAGCTATTATCATCAGTATCGCCCTCCTAAATCCGTCTTCAAAAAGCGCAGAGAGGCCATGCCGCCGATGACTAGCAACCATGCACCAAGTATCAACAGTCCTTGCAAGGGATTGTTGGCATATTGGGAAGTTGGCGTTGCAGCAAACAACTCTCCTGCTGGCTGTGGCAGATAAGCTCCCCAACTCGTGTGAGCTGCCAGGTAGTTTCCCAGATTATAGATCTGGGGTACGAGAAAAAGCAGAGGAACCAGCATGGTCCGAGCCAATAAACCTAACAAAAATGAAAGGATTCCTAATAAGGTTAGAGATAAGGTTTTCCACAAAATCAAACTCCAAGCTGCCTGATTGAGCAGAATCGGATCAAGTCCTTCCTTTCCTAAAGCGAGATGCATGACCATATAACTAAAGTAGATTGATAAAAAGCTAGTGGCAAGAGAAAAGCAAGTAAAGGTCATGAGTTTCCCCACAAGCAACTTCAGGCGGTTATTACAGGTCAAGAGACTGGTTCTCAAGCTATGAGACTGAAATTCCATAGCTCCCAAAATTCCAGCTAAAATGACCAAAACCATGACCGCCATAGAAGCCCCGTTGAGACCTAGATATTCCAGCGGATCAATGGCGTTTATCAGATTAGGAACCGTCTCAGGCGTAGCATCCAAGCCGATAGACAGATACTGTCGGCCCTCCAACCAGGATACGACAGGCACCAATAGCAGCATGAAGACCACACTCACTTTGAAAGCCTTGGTTGAGCGGATTTTCAACCATTCTGAATGCAATAAGGACATCGTTTCTTTCATCTTAAACCTCCTCTGTCAAATCAAAGAAGAGATCTTCTAGACTGTCTGAATCTTGCAGCACCTCTTCCAATTGTCCCTGCTCAATAATTCGCCCATGATGAATCAAGACTACATCATCTGTCACCATTTGCACCTCTGATAGGATATGAGAAGATAGAAGTACCGTTTTCCCTAAATCAGCCTGCTGACGGATGAACTTTCTAAACCACTTAATCCCACTTGGATCCAGTCCATTGGTCGGCTCATCTAATATAAGAAACTGAGGATCTCCCAGCAAAGCTGCTGCCAAACCCAACCGCTGACCTTCCCCCAGAGACAGGCTTGACAAGAGGTCCTTCCTCTTATGAGCAATCCCAGTCATCTCCAAAACCTCATCAATCCGAGACTTGGGAATAGCATTACTCGCCGCAATAATTCTCAAGTGGTCATAGACCTTTCGATTTGGCAGACCGCCAATGCCGTCAAAGGCTGCACCTACCGTTCTGAGCGGATAAGTCATTGACTGATAAGTTCGCCCATCAAAAGTCGCAGTTCCAGACGTCGCCCGATCTAACCCCAAGAGAATCCTCAAGGTCGAGCTTTTACCAGCACCATTCGGCCCCAGAAAAGCTGTAATCCGCCCGCTTCTAGCTGTAAAAGAAATATCTTTTAAAATCTGCTTACTGCCATGTTTTTTGCAGACTCCTTCTATTTTCACTACATGTTCCATACTGAACTCCTTTATCTTTATTTTCTCCAGTATATCCAATCTAGTTCAGAATTAGTTCAGAAATCGAGCAAAAATTCTAAAAGTTGATCTCGCCTTTCAAAAATCGCTCTAGCTTCATTAGAAAGAACTCAGTTTTTCTTTTCCTTTACTCCATTCTTTCTTTATAATTCTGAGGTTTATGTATGGAGACTTTATTATCATTCTAGTACCAAAAAGTCATTTATCAAACTCCATCAAGAGCAGGCTTTATGATATAATGAAAGAAGAAAACTGAAAGGATTTACCATGTCAAAAGAAGTTATTGTTGAAAGTTTTGAACTTGACCACACCATTGTTAAAGCACCATATGTTCGCTTGATTGGAGAAGAAACAGGACCAAAGGGAGACGTCATCTCCAACTATGATATTCGCTTGGTACAACCAAATGAAGATTCTATCCCTACTGCTGGCCTTCATACTATCGAACACCTCTTGGCCAAACTCATCCGCACCCGCATTGACGGCATGATTGACTGTTCGCCATTTGGTTGCCGCACAGGCTTCCACATGATTATGTGGGGACGTCACACCAGCGCTGAGATTGCAGCTGTTATCAAGGATTCGCTCAAGGAAATCGCTGAGACTACTACTTGGGAAGATGTCCCTGGAACAACCATTGAATCTTGCGGAAACTACAAGGACCACAGCCTCTTTTCAGCTAAAGAATGGGCGAAACTCATCTTAGAACAAGGAATCTCAGATGATGCCTTTGAGCGTCATGTCATCTAAACACAAAAGGAACCAGCTTTTAGCTAGTTCCTTCTTTTTTTATTCTCAAAATCTTGAGTTAGGCTTTTTCACGAATGACCAAAACGCCATCTTCCATATCTGCTTCCAGATGTTTAGCATCAAGGTTATCCAAGTGGAAGTCTGTCACCTTATCACGAATTTGTTGTTCAACCACACGACGGAGAGGACGAACACCCATGACTTCATCATAGCCTTCTTCTGTGATAAAGTCCTTAGCTGCTTGACTAACTTCCAAATCAATGTCTTTCTTAGCCAAGGTTTGGTTGACTTCAGCCAACATCAAGTCCACAATCTTAGAAAGGTCTTCCTTATTCAAGTGTGAAAACTCGATAACTGCATTAAAGCGGTTAAGGAACTCTGGACGGAAGTATGGTTTCAAACGCTCCATCAATTCTGGTTTATCTGCATCTTCCGTCAAGTTAGCTTCATAGCCAAATCCAGCGTTTGATGTTGCGATAATGACAGTGTTTTTAAAGTTCACGGTATTTCCTTGACCATCTGTCAAACGACCGTCATCCAAGACTTGGAGGAGAAGGGTGATTACTTGAGGATCAGCCTTTTCAATTTCGTCCAAGAGAATGATAGAGTATGGATTGCGACGAACACGTTCTGTCAAGGTATTGCTATTGTCATCATACCCTACATAACCGGCTGTTGTACCGATCAGCTTAGAAACAGCTGTGCGGTCACTATATTCGGACATATCCAAGCGGATAATTGCGTCCTTGGTTCCAAACATATCGAGCGCCAATTGCTTAGCAAGCTCCGTCTTACCAACCCCAGTAGGCCCTACAAAGAGAAAGCTACCGATTGGGCGATTGCCTTCATCAAATCCTGCACGGTTACGACGAATAGCACGAGCTACTGCTTCAACCGCCTTATCTTGGCCGATTACCTTGTGTTCCAAGCGATGAGCCATATCTTTCAAACGTTCGATGTCTGACGCTCCCATTTGTGACACTGGAATACCTGTCATTCGCTCTACAGACTCAGCCACATCGTTGATGCTTGCAGTCACTTTCATGTCTTCTGTGTGGTTTTCGACTTTTTTCTCTAATTCTGCAATACGTGTTTTAGCATTGAGAGCTGCTTCAAAATCTTCTGCCTCAACTGCTTTTTCTTGCTTGTCTTTTTCTGCTTCAATTTCCCGTTCAACAGCATGCACATCTGTTACAGGATGTTGAGCTGCCAAGTGAGCTGCCGTTACATCGACAAGGTCGATAGCCTTATCTGGCAAGCTGCGTTGTGGAATGTATTGGATAGAATAATCCACTGCTGCTTTTAAGACTTCGTCTGGCAAGATAACATTGTGATGTTGTTGATAGAGGTCACGAATCCCTTGAAGGATTTTAAAGGTATCCTCTGCTGAAGGAGCATTGACCTTGACTTCGTTGAAACGACGAGCAAGAGCTGCATTTTTCAAGATAGTGTTACGATATTCGTCTTGAGTCGTTGCCCCAATAACTGTCAACTCACCTCGAGAGAGAGCTGGTTTGAGAATATCTGCAAGACCTTTAGAACCACTATCGCCTCCGATTGAACCAGCACCAAGGATTTGGTGAATTTCATCAAAGAAGAGGATGATATTTCCTGCTTCTTTCACTTCGTTGACTAGGTTTTGAACGTTTTCTTCAAAGCTACCACGGTATTGAGTACCAGCCTCAAGACCTGAGATATCAATAGAAATAATTTCCTTGTTCTTGATGGCAGCCGGAACATCTCCGTTCACAATCGCTTGTGCTAGACCTTCGACAACGGCTGTCTTACCAACACCTGCATCTCCGACCAGAACAGGATTGTTCTTGGTACGACGTGAGAGGATTTCAGCTGTTTCTTGAATTTCCTTGTTTCGTCCAATAACAGGATCCAATTTGCCCTCGCGAGCTTCTGCTGTCAAGTTACGACCTAGTTTAGCAAGGACACCATCTTGCTTCATACCTGAAGCGTGTTGTTGCATTTGCGCATCAGATTCTGCATTTCCTGGTAATTGACCAGTTGCACGATAATGAGCAAATTCCTCAGGAGTCACTTCACGTCCATTAATCAAGTAGCGACGGTTTTCAGAACTGTATCCTCGCATACCACCCATCAATTGGTTAAACAAATCATCCATGTTGTTAAAGTTATTAAAGTTGTTATTCATATTCTTTACCTCGTTTATTGTTAATTATTTGCGATCTCTGATATTGACTATCTTTGACCTTTGTTTTAAAAATTTTAGACTAGCTAACTAGCTACCCTACGTATAATTTCTGGTTTTTCTTTTTTAAATAAGCCTTCTATCATCTTCTTTTCAAAGTCTGTTAGATTTAACATAGGCCTCACCCCTTTCTAGGGTATCTATCGTACATTTTCAAGAAATAGAATCATTGAAAATGAAGTTTTCTAAGGAAGTCATTCTCCTTATGTTTCTACTATATCACATTGGTCAGTAAAAGTCAATAATTTTTTGACCAAATTTGACTATTTTTTTAAAAATTTTTAAGCACACAAAAAGCCAGTCATATCGACTGGCTTTTCTCTATTACAATTGAATCTTAGCTCAATGCGTCATCCATTGAAAGAACTTCGTGGAAGACACGTTGTGTCAATTCAGTTTTTTGTTCTGGAGTGAGGTATTTAGTGTTTACACAGTATCCAGAGATACGTACGATAACGTCTTCACCTGACATGATCTTTTCGTAAACATCGTTCAAGTCCATAACGTTCAAGTTAACGTGTTGTCCACCGTTTTCGAAGTAACCATCAAGGATTGTTACCAAGTTATCAACTTGCTCGTCACGAGTCTTACCAAGAGCACGTGGAGAAACTTGAGTTGTCAATGAGATACCGTCAGCTGCGTAACCAAAGTCAAGGCTAGCAAGTGAGTTCAAGTTTTGCAACCATCCACCTTTAGCTTTGTTAGATGGGTTAGCACCTGGTGAGAAGAATTCAAGTTTAGACAAGTTCACAGAACCATCTTCGTTGAGGTATACACCTTTGTGGACTGGTGAGTTACCAGTTTGTTTAGAGTAAGCAACGTTAGATGTGATTGTCAAAAGTGATACAGTAGCTTCTGCGTCTTTGTAAAGTTTGTGGCTACGTAGACGAGTTGTGTAAGCTTCGATCAACCATTCCGCCAATTCGTTTGAACGTGGGTCATCTTCACCCCAACGTGGGTATTCACCGATTGTTTCGTAATCGTAGATGTAGCCATCTTCGTCACGGATTGGTTTAACTGTAGCGTACTTGATAGCTGACAATGTATCAACAGTGTTAGCAAATCCACAGATACCGAATCCCATGTTGGCACGTTGTTTAGTTGGCAAGAAGGCCATTTGAACAGCTTCGTAGTTGTACTTGTCAGTCATGTAGTGGATGATGTTCAAAGCATCTACGTAAGTGTCAGTCAACCAGTCAAGAGATTTTTCAAAGTTCGCTTTAACTGATTCGAATTCAAGAACTTCGTCACGGATTGGTTCGATGTCAAATACTTTGTAGTCTTTATGAACATCGTCGTAACCACCGTTTAAACCAGTTAGAAGAGCTTTCAATACGTTTACACGAGCACCAAAGTATTGGATGTTGTGACGTTGTTCTTCGTTTTCTGGGTCAAGTGGTGACACACAGCATGAGATACAGCTCATTTCACCGTATCCGTCTTTAGCCATTGTTGTTACACCTTCGTATTGGATAGAAGAGTGTTTGTGGCTCATATGCATACAGTAGCGACGGAAGTTGTATGGCAATTTGTCAGTCCAAAGAACTGTCAAGTTTGGTTCTGGAGAGTTACCGATGTTGTCAAGAGTGTTCAAGAAACGGTAGTCCATCTTAGTAACACGGTGACGACCGTCGTTACCCATACCAGCCATAGAAGTTGTGATGAAGGTTGGGTCACCTGAGTACAATTGGTCATAAGCTTTTGTACGAGCAAATTTAACTGTACGAAGTTTCATAACGAAATCATCAACGAA
>CAURVH010000010.1:0-45155 GCA_963528645.1 uncultured bacterium | reverse complement strand
AATAGTTACTATAGATTTGGAGGTATTGTATGAGCAAAGAACTACACATCAACACGATTTTGGCCCAGGCTGGAATCAAGTCAGATAAAGCAACGGGTGCCTTAGTGACGCCGCTTCATTTTTCAACGACCTATCAGCATCCAGAGTTTGGCCAGTCTACTGGATTTGACTATACCCGTACTAAAAACCCAACTCGCAGTAAGGCAGAGGAGGTCTTGGCTGCAATCGAATCAGCAGACTATGCTCTAGCGACGAGCTCAGGAATGGCTGCGATTGTACTGGCTTTTAGTGTCTTTCCAGTGGGAAGTAAAGTCTTGGCAGTGCGCGATCTGTATGGGGGTTCTTTCCGTTGGTTCAACCAAGTGGAGCAGGAAGGCCGTTTCCATTTTACCTATGCCAATACAGAAGAAGAGTTGATTGCTGAGTTAGAGAAAGGTGTGGATGTTCTCTATATCGAAACGCCAACCAATCCCTTGATGTTGGAATTTGATATTGCAAAACTAGCCAAACTAGCTCATGCCAAGGGCGCCAAGGTAGTCGTAGACAATACCTTCTACAGCCCGATTTACCAACGACCAATCGAAGATGGTGCGGATATTGTTCTTCATTCAGCCACCAAGTATCTAGCAGGGCACAACGATGTCTTAGCTGGGGTGGTTGCGACTAATAGTTTAGAACTATATGAGCAACTTTTCTACAATTTGAATACGACTGGTGCGGTCTTGTCACCATTTGATAGTTATCAGTTGATTCGTGGTCTTAAGACCTTGTCTCTGCGTATGGAGCGTTCGACAGCCAATGCCCAAGAAGTGGTTGCCTTTTTGAAGGATTCGCCTGCTGTCAAGGAAGTGCTCTATACAGGCCGTGGAGGCATGATTTCCTTTAAAGTAGTGGATGAAAAACGTATTCCTCATATTTTAAATAGCTTGAAAGTCTTCTCTTTTGCAGAAAGTTTGGGTGGGGTAGAGAGTCTGATCACCTATCCGACGACGCAGACCCATGCGGATATTCCAGCAGAAGTGCGCCATTCTTATGGCTTAACAGATGACCTCCTGCGCTTGTCTATTGGGATTGAAGATGCTAGAGATTTGATTGCGGACTTGCGCCAAGCCTTGGAAGGATAAGACAGATATGGGGAAATATGATTTTACAAGCCTGCCCAATCGTTTTGGGCACCATACCTATAAATGGAAAGAGGCAGAAGCTGATCGAGAAGTTCTACCAGCTTGGATAGCGGATATGGACTTTGTAGTCTTACCTGAGATTCGACAAGCTATACAAACCTATGCGGATCAGTTGGTCTATGGCTATACCTATGCTAGCGATGCTTTGATAAAGTCGGTTCAGGACTGGGAAGCCAGTCAACATGGGTATCACTTTGACAAGGATGCCCTCGTCTTTATCGAGGGAGTGGTACCAGCTATTTCAACAGCCATTCAAGCCTTTACAAAAGAAGGAGAGGCTGTTCTGATTAATACACCGGTCTATCCACCTTTTGCCCGCAGTGTCAAACTGAACAATCGCAGATTGATTACCAATTCTTTGGTGGAAAAGGATGGACTGTTTGAGATTGACTTTGACCAGTTGGAGAAGGATTTGGTAGAAGAGGATGTGAAGCTTTATATCCTCTGCAATCCCCACAATCCTGGCGGACGTGTTTGGGAAAAGGAAGTGTTAGAAAAGATTGGGCATCTCTGCCAAAAACATGGTGTTTTGTTGGTTTCAGATGAGATTCACCAAGATTTGGCCCTCTTTGGTCACAAACACCAGTCTTTTAATACCATTGATCCAGCTTTTAAAGACTTTGCCCTTATCTTGAGCAGTGCCACTAAGACCTTTAATATTGCTGGAACGAAAAATTCTTATGCAGTGATTGAAAATCCTAAACTTCGAGTGGCCTTTCAGAAACGTCAGTTGGCCAATAACCAGCATGAAATCTCAGGTTTGGGTTATTTGGCGACAGAAGCTGCCTACCGTTATGGCAAGGACTGGTTAGGAGAACTAAAAGAAGTTATCGAGGACCACATTAACTATGTAGTGGATGTTTTGGGCAAAGAAACCAAGATTAAGGTCATGAAACCACAAGGTACCTACTTGATTTGGCTTGATTTTTCAGCCTATAACCTAACTGATGAGCGCTTGCAAGAGCTTTTGAAGAATGAAGCCAAGGTCATCTTGAACCGAGGTTTGGACTTTGGGGAGGAAGGAAGCCTTCATGCCCGCCTCAATGTAGCTATGCCGAAATCAGTACTGGAAGAGGTTTGCCAACGCATCGTAACTACTTTTACCAAACTTTAAAAACGAGCCTTCTAGGAGAAAAGTCTTCTTAGAAGGCTATTTTCGTAGGGGAAAATGTGGTATAATGAAAAGATAAGATAAAGGGGTAACTATGGCAAAATTGATTCCAGGAAAGTTGCGCATGGAGGGTGTTACTCTCTATGAAACGGGCAACATTGAGATTATCAAGGAAAAAGGGAATCGCCTCTATACTCGTGTGGCGGGAGAAGACTTGCGCTACAGTTTAGAGGATGATCTTGTTTTTTGTGCTTGTGATTTTTTCCAAAAAAGAGGTTACTGTGTTCACCTCGCAGCGCTCGAGCATTATCTGAAAAATGATGAAGAAGGCCAGGTGATTTTACAAGCCTTAGAAAAAGGACATGAAGAGCAAGAAGAGGTCGAAACCAAGGTTAGTTTTGGTGGTAGTTTTTTGGAGCGTATCCAACCTCAGAAGAAAGAGAAAATCTACACTTTGTCGGCTCAAGGCCAGGTGGAAGCTGGGACCAATCGCCTCCTTTGGACTCTCCGAATCGGTTTAGTTGATAGCCAAAAATATTATGTCATCCGTGACATCCCTCTCTTTTTGAAGGTATTAGTCCATCGAAAGCCATACATGATTGGGAAACACTATGAAAATGACTTGTCTTGGGATGCTTTTGATACAGCTAGTCAAGAAGTTCTTACTTTTTTATGTGGCTTGATTGAGGAGGGACTGAGTCAAGACCTCTTTTTCCCTAATCAAGGTCGTCACCTCTTTTTCCCTCTGACCTTTTTTGAGCAGGGAGTGGAGTTGCTGATGAACTTGGAGGATTTTCATTTTGAACATCAGATCGATAGTTATGAAAATCTTCTCTTTCATGATTTAGATCCAGAAGCAAAGCTTTTCTCTTTTTCTGTGAAGGAGTATCCCGATTATTTTGAGATGGAGATTTCTGAAAGTGAGCGAGTTAACGTATTCTATGGGGGAGCGGTTCTCTTTCGTAAGGGAAATCTTTATCTCTTAAATCCTAAACAAATCAGCCTACTAAAGGAAATCAAGGAGCTTCCTCAGGAGGAGAGAGGGAGAAAATGCCTCCAGTTTGACAACAGTGATCGTGACCGTCTGGCCGCTTGTCTGCCTTTGTTTGGACAGCTAGGAAAAGTCTCTACCCCCGACCGTTTGCAAATACGATCCTTTTCACCCATCTTTTACTTTGATAGGGAGGATGACGACCGCATCCGCTTGGATATTCAGTTTGACTATGGAGATGTTAAGGTGACTAGTCGTCAACAGCTGGAACAATTACCATTTTCAAGCGATGCCGTCTTGGAAAACCAGCTATTTCAAGTCTGTTTAGGGGCTGGGTTTGAGGCTGATTTTCAGTCTTGGAGACAGGCTTTGAAGCCAGAAGCGGTTTATTCTTTCTTTCACCATACGATTCCAGCTTTTGAGAAATTGGGTCAGGTCTTCTTATCTGATGAGATAAATCAGCTCTACAGTGTCCAAGCTCCTCAGGTTCAGATTGAGTCCAAGGGAGGATTGTTGGAGATTCAGTTTGATTTCCAAGGCATTGCCCAAGAAGAGATTGATCAAGCTCTTAAAGCCCTGACCAGCAATCAGGATTTCTATATTAGTCCTTCTGACCAAGTGTACTTTTTTGATGAGGAAACCAAGCAGATTCGTCAAAATTTACAGGAACTGGGGGTTGAGCTAAAAGATGGTTCTTTTCAGGCTCGGAAATCTCTGGCTTACAGTCTGTCTCAGCTTTTTGAAGGTCGAGACAGGATCTCCTTCTCAGAGGAATTTCAGCATTTAGCTCAAGATTTGACCCATCCTGAGGATTTTCCTTTGGGAGATGTAGAGGTGCAGGCGAGTTTGAGAGACTATCAGGAAAAGGGTGTCTGTTGGCTCCAGATGCTTCATCACTATGGCTTTGGAGGCATCCTAGCCGATGATATGGGACTGGGAAAAACACTGCAAACTATTGCTTTTTTGACCAGTCAGGTGACAGAAGACAGTCGGGTCTTGATTTTAGCGCCGTCAGGTTTGATCTACAACTGGGCAGATGAATTTAGAAAATTTGCCCCACAGTTGGATTTGGCTGTCGTTCATGGTTTGAAAGCGAATCGAGAAGCGATTCTTTCTGAAAATCACCAAATCTATGTGACTAGCTATGCAACTTTTCGTCAAGACAGCGAGCTTTATCAAGAGATGGCTTTTGATTTTCTCTTCTTAGATGAAGCCCAGGTCATGAAAAATGCTCAAACCAAGATTGCCCAGAGTTTGCGCCAGTTTGTGGTGCCAGCAGTTTTTGCTTTGTCAGGTACGCCCATTGAAAATCATTTAGGAGAGTTGTGGTCTATCTTTCAAATTGTGCTACCGGGGCTCTTGCCAAGTAAAAAGGAGTTTATGAAATTACCGGCTGACCGAGTCGCGCAGTTTATCAAGCCCTTCGTCATGAGGCGTAAGAAAGAAGAAGTCCTGACAGAACTACCTGATCTAATCGAAGTCGTCTATAAAAATGAACTGGAAGACCAGCAGAAGGCTATCTATCTAGCCCAGTTGCAACAGATGCGAGACCGCCTAGCGCAAGTGACAGATCAAGAATTCCAGAGAAGTCGGGTAGAAATCTTATCTGGACTCATGCGTTTGCGTCAAATCTGCGATACGCCAGCTCTCTTCATGGACGATTACCAAGGAGCTAGTGGTAAATTGGATAGTCTCCGAGATTTATTGCTACAAGTGGCTGATGGTGGGCATCGGGTCTTGATTTTCTCCCAGTTCAAAGGAATGTTGGAAAAAATTGAGCAAGAACTCCCAGACTTGGGCTTGACCTCCTTCAAAATCACAGGTTCAACTCCTGCTCATGACAGACAGGAGATGACCAAGGCCTTTAACCAAGGGGAGAGAGATGCCTTTCTTATCTCCCTTAAGGCGGGTGGTGTTGGTCTAAATCTAACGGGAGCTGATACGGTTATTTTGGTTGACCTCTGGTGGAATCCGGCTGTCGAAGCCCAGGCCATCGGAAGAGCCCACCGAATGGGGCAGGAGCAGAAGGTAGAAGTTTATCGTTTGATTACCAAGGGGACCATTGAAGAAAAAATTCAAGAACTTCAAGAACAAAAGAAACATTTGGTTTCCCAAGTTTTAGATGGTACGGAGTCGCGTGCGAGTCTCAGTTTGGCAGAAATTCGTGAAATTTTGGGAATTTCTGAAGCCAGCACTTGAAAAATCAAGACAATACGCTATAATGAAGTGTTGAAAGGAAATACAAAATGAAACAAGATCGATTTCCATTGGTGTCAGATGACGAGATCATGCTGACCGAAATGCCAGTCATGGACTTGTACGATGAGTCAGACTTTATTAGCAATATCAAAGGTGATTACCGCGATAAGAACTATTTGGAATGGTCTCCTATCAATGAGGAAGAAACCGTAGTTTCTCCAGTGGTTAGCAAAAAGCCAGAATCAGCTCCAGAACCTAAAAAAGTTGAAAAAACGTATGCTGAATTGGCTCGAGAAGAGGCGCGTGCGGACTTGAAGAAGAAACGTTCAGCCAAGTATTTGACTCAGGATGTTAGTCATACCAGACGACACAATGGTTCAACACTTGTTCGTCAAGGAAATCAACCAACAGCACCATTTCAAAAGGAAAATCCAGGTGAGCTTGCCAAGTTTAGCAAAAACTTGAGCCAGTCTCACTATATCTTAGCTGAGGAGGTTGGCCAAGTGGCGAATCCAACTCCGAAAGTCCAAACGGGAAAAGCCAACAAGAACAACTATGATTTTCTAAAGAAGAGTCAAATCTATAATAAAAAGAATAAGCAAACAGAACAGGAACGTCAGGTTGCCCAAGAGTTGAATCTGACAAGAATTACTGAGTAGGGGAGAAAAGCATGTCAAAAACATATCATTTTATTGGAATCAAGGGATCAGGGATGAGTGCCCTAGCCTTGATGTTGCACCAAATGGGACACAAGGTTCAAGGTTCAGACGTTGAAAAATACTACTTTACTCAACGTGGACTAGAGCAGGCAGGGATTGCGATTCTTCCTTTTGATGAAAAGAACCTACAAGGTGATGTAGAGATTATCGCGGGGAATGCCTTCCGTCCAGATAACAACGTTGAAATCGCCTATGCAGATCAAAATGGTATCAGCTACAAACGTTACCATGAATTCCTAGGTAGCTTTATGCGCGACTTTGTCAGCATGGGAGTGGCAGGAGCTCATGGAAAAACTTCAACAACAGGTATGTTGTCACACGTCTTGTCTCACATCACAGATACCAGTTTCTTGATTGGTGACGGGACAGGTCGTGGTTCAGCTAATGCTAAATATTTTGTCTTTGAATCAGACGAATATGAGCGTCATTTCATGCCTTACCACCCAGAATACTCTATCATCACCAACATCGACTTTGACCATCCAGACTACTTTACAAGTCTAGAGGATGTTTTCAATGCCTTTAACGACTATGCCAAACAAATTACCAAAGGTTTGTTTGTCTACGGTGAAGATCCTGAGTTGCGTAAGATCACAGCCAATGCGCCAATCTATTACTATGGGTTTGCAGCTGAGGGCAATGACTTTGTAGCTAGTGATCTCCTTCGTTCAACAACTGGATCAACCTTTACAGTTCATTTCCGTGGACAAGAATTGGGGCAATTCCACATTCCAACCTTTGGTCGTCACAATATCATGAATGCGACTGCTGTTATTGGTCTTCTTTACACAGCTGGATTTGATTTGAACTTGGTCCGTGAACACTTGAAAACTTTTGCAGGTGTTAAGCGTCGTTTCACTGAAAAAATTGTCAATGATACAGTGATTATTGATGACTTTGCCCACCATCCAACAGAAATCATTGCAACCTTGGATGCGGCTCGTCAAAAATATCCAAGCAAGGAAATCGTGGCAATCTTCCAACCGCATACCTTTACAAGAACCATTGCCTTGTTGGACGAATTTGCCCATGCATTGAATCAAGCAGACGCCGTCTACCTAGCGCAAATCTATGGATCAGCTCGTGAAGTGGACCATGGTGATGTCAAAGTAGAAGACCTAGCCAATAAAATCAACAAGAAGCACCAGGTTATCACAGTTGAGAATGTATCTCCACTCCTAGACCATGATAATGCTGTTTACGTCTTTATGGGTGCAGGAGACATCCAAACCTATGAGTATTCATTTGAACGTCTCTTGTCTAACTTGACAAGCAACGTCCAATAAGGAAAGCCAGATGGAAATTCCAATCACTATAAGGCAAGCTACCCTATCAGATTTAGAAGAAATGTTGGCGATTGAAGAAGCCAATCTTTCATCAGAAGAGACACTTAGCCGCCAATCCTTAGAAGAGAGTATCCGCAAGTCTGCGGGTACCTTTCTTGTAGCTTGGGATGAAAATCAGCTCCTAGGCTATGTTTTGGGAGAAGCTCAGTATCTTCATCCCAAATGGATAGAAGTAAAATCATTGACTATTCATCCGAATCATTGGGGACAAGGTTTGGGAACTCTTCTTCTTGCAGCCTTGAAACAGGTGACAGTCGAATTAAATCACCAAGGTATTCTTTTGAAAAGTCCTGATGAACTACTATCATATTTTGAAATGAATGGCTTTGTTGAAGAAGAAGTGACCGAGAGTCATTATGGCAGTGGTTCTTGTTGGTATCTGACTTGGGCTAATCCTTTTTATCAGGAGGAAATATGAAAATCAGACAAGCAAGATTTTCGGATTTAGATCGGATTATAGAGATAGAGCTGGAGAATTTCTCCCTTGAGGAAGCCATTCCTCGTTCGGTCTTTGAGGCGCATTTACGTGAAATTCAGACCAGCTTTCTCGTCGCTGAAAAAGAGGGACGTATCCTTGGCTACATTGAAGGTCCGGTCGTCCCACATCGTCATCTACAAGATCAGTCCTTTACAGAAGAAATAAAAGACTATAGCCATCAACCTGGAGGTTATATTTCTGTGACCTGTCTCTCCATAGCTAAGGAAGCGCAAGCTTTGGGAGTGGGCAAAAAATTGCTGACTGCCCTAAAAGAAGTCGCTTTAGAACATGAACGAGAGGGCATTAACCTGACTTGTCATGATTATCTTATCTCATATTACGAGAAACATGGTTTTGTCAATGAAGGACTATCCCAATCTACCTATGCAGGTGAGACCTGGTATAACATGGTTTGGAAGCCTTGAAAACAAGAAATATAGTTGGAGAAAGGTATATTTTGTTGCTTTTCTGCGACTTTTAAGATATAATGTTATGGATTGCCAACAAGGAGGTAAAGCTTTTGAGCGAGAAATCAAGAGAAGAAACGTTAAGCTTTAAAGAACAGATTTTACGCGATTTAGAGAGAGTCAGAGAGAGAGAAAGAAAGGGGAAAGAAGAGGAAAGTCCGACCACCCCAACTCCATCTTCTCAAGTAACTCCACCCGCTCCTTCTGAACAAGAACCAAATCTTGCCACAGAAGGTTTAATGGTAGACTCTCTGTCAACTGTGGATGAAATCCTAAAAAATGCCCCAAGTGTACCATCACGTCCAAGTTTTGAATCAAGCGAAGTGACAGGACCAGAGCCAGAAGAGTCAAAACTAGAAGAGTCTGCACCAGCCAAGATTGATGCTGTAGAGCCTAAAAAGGAAGACAAAGAGTTTAACACTACTCCAACTAAAGTGGCTGTTTCCTATAAAACGGATGATAATAAAGAAGAATCAGTCCCTCCTGTTGTGGAGAATGTAGTCCCTGCTCCAGTTGAGAAAGTTGATAACCTAGCGGATGCTCCACGACGCAGTCGTCGTGAAGGAACAAAGCCAGCTAAGAAAAAGAAGAAATCAAAAGCTAAAGGCTGTTTGCTAACTTTCCTAGTTCTCCTAGTGCTCGTAAGTATTGGTGGCTTCTTTGGTTATGGATACGTTCAAGAATCCTTGAAACCTGTTGATGCAAGTTCTAAGGACTATGTGACAGTTCAAATTCCAGAAGGTTCAAATATTCAAGAAATTGGGAGCACTTTGGAAAAATCTGGTTTGGTAAAACATGGACTTATCTTTAGCTTTTATGCTAAATATAAGGGCGCAGACTTAAAATCAGGTTATTACAACTTGAAGAAGAGCATGAGTACGGATGAATTGATCCAAGAATTGCAAAAGGGGGGAACTCCTGAACCTCAAGAACCAGCTCTTGCAAGCCTGACAATTCCAGAAGGATATACATTAGAGCAAATCGCTCAAACAGTAGGACAACTTCAAGGTGAATTTAAAGAACCTCTTACAGCGGATGCTTTCTTGGCAAAAGCTCAAGATGAGACCTTTATCTCTCAAGTAGTAGCCAAGTATCCAAACCTTCTTGGAAGTCTCCCAACAAAAGATAGCGGGGTTCGTTATCGTCTAGAAGGTTACCTTTTCCCAGCAACTTATACCATCAAAGAAAGCACTACAGTTGAAAGTTTGATTGATGAGATGTTAGCTGCTATGGATAAGGCCTTGTCACCATATTACGCTACGATCAAAGAAAAGAATCTGACTGTCAATGAATTGCTCAGTATCGCTTCTCTTGTTGAAAAAGAAGGTGCCAAGACAGAAGACCGCAAGAAGATTGCTGGTGTTTTCTATAACCGTCTAAATCTCGGTATGCCGCTTCAAAGTAATATCGCTATCCTATATGCCCAAGGCAAGCTTGGTCAAAAGATTAGCCTAGCGGATGATGCTGGAATTGATACAACGATTGATTCACCATACAATGTTTACACACACCTTGGTCTCATGCCTGGACCGGTTGATAGTCCAAGTTTGGATGCGATTGAAGCAAGTGTAAACCAGACAAAGAGTGAGTACTTGTACTTTGTAGCCAATGTCGAAGACGGTAAAGTATACTTTGCAACGACCAAAGAAGAACACGATCAAAACGTTGCAGAACACATCAATAGCAAATTAACACAATCAAGTAGTTCAAACTAAAATTATGTGGTTTTCCACATAATTTTGTTTTAAAAACAAATTAAGAAAAGAAAGTTGAGAAAAATGGCAGAAAAAACTTACCCAATGACCCTTGAAGAAAAGGAAAAACTAGAAAAAGAATTAGAGGAGTTGAAACTCGTTCGTCGTCCTGAAGTGGTAGAACGTATCAAAATTGCTCGTTCATACGGAGACCTTTCAGAGAACAGCGAGTACGAAGCAGCCAAGGATGAGCAAGCTTTTGTTGAAGGACAAATTTCAAGTCTAGAAACAAAAATCCGCTATGCTGAAATAGTTAATAGCGATGCAGTTGCCCAAGATGAAGTGGCTATCGGTAAGACTGTAACGATCCAAGAAATCGGGGAAGATGACGAAGAAGTCTATATCATCGTCGGTTCTGCAGGTGCAGATGCTTTTGCTGGTAAGGTTTCGAATGAGAGCCCAATTGGACAAGCCTTGATCGGTAAAAAGACTGGTGATACAGCGACCATCGAAACACCAGTTGGTAGCTATGATGTAAAAATCTTAAAGGTTGAAAAAACAGCCTGAATAGAATGAAAAAGGAGTAGTAGAGGCTTTGCCTTGCTCAACTCCTTTTTGGTTTTTTGAATAAAATAGGAGACTATATGAGTGAAAATAAGAAAAAAAATAAGATGGAGCGTGGATTAACCAATCGCCATGTTCAGGTGATGGCTATTGCGGGGACAATTGGAACAGGTCTTTTCCTAGGTGCCGGTCGCTCTATCAGCCTGACAGGCCCTTCTATCATCCTGATTTATATGATTACAGGAGCCTTTATGTTTTTGATGATGAGGGCTGTTGGAGAGATGCTGTATCAGGATCCAGAACAACATACCTTTATCAATTTTATCACCCGTCATTTGGGTAAAGGCTGGGGCTATTTCTCAGTTTGGTCTTATTGGTTGTCTGTCGTCTTTATCGGTATGGCAGAAATCACTGCGATTTCGCATTATGTTCAGTTTTGGTTTCCTAGCTGGCCTAGTTGGCTGATTCAGATTGTCTTTTTAACGATTTTGGCCTTGGTCAATCTGATTGCGGTTAAGCTCTTTGGAGAAGTCGAGTTTTGGTTTGCTATGGTTAAGATTGTGGCTATTTTAGCTATGATTGCAACGGGAGCCTTTATGGTTTTAACTGGATTTGAGACACCGCATGGTACTGCAAGTTTGGCAAATATCAGCGATCAGTTCTCTCTTTTTCCAAACGGTGTTATGAACTTTGTCATGGCCTTTCAAATGGTATTTTTTGCCTATCTGATGATTGAATTTATCGGAGTGACAACCTCTGAAACCAAGAATCCTCGTCAGGTTTTGCCAAAAGCAGTTAAGGAAATTCCCCTCCGAATTGTCTTCTTCTATGGTGGAGCCCTATTGGCTATTATGTCCATCATTCCCTGGAGAGAACTTGCTTCTTCAGATTCACCATTTGTAACGGTTTTTGAGCTAGCAGGTATCAAGTGGGCGGCAGCTCTGATTAACTTCGTTGTTTTGACGTCGGCAGCATCTGCTCTTAATTCAACCCTCTATTCAACAGGGCGACACCTTTACCAGATTGCCCATGATTCACCCAATCGCTTCTTAAAAGCAATCAAGGCAGATACTCTTTCTCGTCACAATGTTCCGCAAAATGCCATTATTGCCTCAGCAATCTTGATTGCTCTAGCTGCCTTTATCAATGTTTTGCCAGGTGTTTCCGATGCCTTTGCTTTGATTACGGCGTCTTCATCAGGTGTTTACATCGCGATTTATATCTTGATCATGGTGGCCCATCTCAAATACCGCAAGTCACAAGACTTCATGGCGGATGGCTACCTCATGCCTCAGTATCGTTTCTTAAATCCTTTAACCATGCTCTTCTTTATCTTTGTCTTTGTAACCCTCTTTTTACAAGAATCTACCTTTATGGGAGCAGTTGGTTCTGCTATCTGGATTATCGGTTTCGGAATTTATAGCCAGTGGAAATTTAGGAAATAAATCATGAACTCATCAACTTTGCTTGGTGAGTTCTTTTTAGTTTGACAGTCTATTGAAATAAGATTATAATCAAGCTGTATCAGTTTTTAGGAGGCTAGGATGTACGTTAAATTGGAGAATAGGGAGTCCCAGAAAGCGCAAGAAATAGGGAATCAAATTCGTGCTTATAATCGTTCCAAAAGAGAAGAGGCTGAAAGTGAGCCACTGAACCTTTATGTCGAAGATGAAAAGGGCAATCTCTTGGCGGGATTAGTAGCAGAGACTTTCGGAAACTGGCTGGAAATCGAATATTTGTTTGTGAAAGAGGAATTGAGGGGACAAGGAATCGGTTCAAAACTATTGCAGCGAGCAGAAAATGAAGCCAAGAATCGAAACTGTCGTTTTGCTTTCGTAAATACTTACCAGTTTCAAGCGCCTGATTTTTATCTAAGCCATGGCTACAAGGAAGTCTTTGCTTTACAAGACTATCCCTACACAGGACAAAGATACTATTACCAAAAGGATTTGTAAGGGGATATGAAGCCATAAAATAAAGAGCAATTCGTCACCTAACCAAGGAGGTAGGCAAATGGATATAATATTGGATATGGGCAACGTTTTATTAGAATGGAACAAGGATAAGATTTTGCAAGGTATCTCGGATACGAAAAAAGATTATCTGATTTTAGATAAATCTATTTTTCAGTCGGGACTTTGGGAAAGATTGGATCTTGGGACCATGACGAGAGAGGAATTAGTGCTTAAAGTCGTGTCGATGATTGGAAGGACCTATCAAAAGAAAGTTGAAGAGGTTATCTGGAACTGGCCTAGCTATATTGAGATTTTCACAGAAGTGTTTCCTGTTTTGTCGGAAGCAAAGAAAAAGGGGCATCGCATCTTTGTCTTGTCCAATACCTCAAAGGTATTTTATGACTTGCTGGAAGAGCAGCTATCTCCCATAAAAGAACTTTTAGATGGCTTTGTCCTATCCTGTGATATAAAAGCTATAAAGCCTGATTTGGCAATGTTTAAGGAGATTCTCGATAAATACCAGTTAAATCCTACACATTGTGTCTTTCTAGATGATATTGAGGACAATACAATGGCAGCTGAGAAATTGGGAATCAAGGCCTATCAGGTCAAGAAAAGAAGCGATGTCGTCGATATTTTGAAATCCTATATTTAAATTCAAAACTCTCTATTTTTTGTGGTAGAGAGTTTTTTGTTAACAAAACCTTACAAAATGACATTTATATATTGCATTAAGTTAGATATATGGTATAATATGTTTAAAAAGAAGCGCAACTTTTTAAAAATTAAAAGGAGGACGCTAGTGGCTAAAAATTTAAAGTTAAAACTAGCTCGGGTGGAGCTTGATATGACACAGGGTGATTTGGCAGAGGCTGTAGGGGTTACGCGACAGACTATTGGTCTGATTGAAGCTGGGAAATATAATCCGAGTCTCTCGCTCTGTCAGTCCATTTGCAGATGCTTAGGCAAAACATTAGATCAATTATTTTGGGAGGAAGAAGATGAAGAATAGAAAAAAACTTGTGATCAAAGATGAACGTACGGAAAAATTGGAGGGAAAGATTTCAGGAGAAATTCTCTTGGGAATGTGCCTATTTTTGGCACTGGAAATTTTTGCCAAAGTTTATATTTTTAATTTAACACTTCTGTCCTATTTGCCAGAATTACTTTTATTGATCGGAGTTGGTTTGTATGCCATTATTCGCCGCATGTATGTAGGAATTGATATTCGAGATATTGTTGATAATACTGGAAAAGAAAGAATTTTATCTGCTTTGGGATTTTCTATAGTGATTTTACTGATTGATATCGTAGGTAATCGCGAGGAACTGGTCAGTCTATTGACTTGGAAGTACTCCCTAAAAGTGGTCCTAGCAGTTGTCATCTATCTCGTTGGGAGTTATTCTATGGATAGAGTTATCCTATACTTGAATCGCAGAAATCAGCAAGTTTGGGAGGAAGAAGATGAAAAATAGATTTTTTTATTATCAATTACTAGACGAAAGAGAAGAACAACTGATTAACAAAGCTGGGACAGAGTCTTTTCATGTGTTTATCGGGCTCATTCTGCTAAGTTATTTGGTGACAGTATTAGCACCTGCTCTTTTTAATCCTAATATTCTTCTGGTTACCCTTCTTTTAGGCATTTTCTTCTTTTTCAATCGTGCACGACAACTTGGAGTGACCTACTATAGTCGTTTTCATTTTACGATTGTAGGGTGTTTGCTGGTAAATCTCGCTATTACGACTCTCTTGATGTTGCAGAATTATCAATTCAATATCGAAATTTATCAGCACAATCCTCTGAACGTTAAATATTTGTCTGCTTGGGCCATTACTTATCTGATTTACCTTCCTTGGGTTTTTATCGGCAATCTCGGCCTTAAAAGTTATGGAGAATGGGCTCAAAAAAAGTATGAGCAAGATATGGCTGAACTGGAGAACGGAGAATAGCTTGTTATCTTTTTATCAATCTCGGTAAAATGTGTTATAATAGTACTAATTTATCGGATGGTGTGAAAGTGGTAGAATACGTTCATACCTTTGTAAAAAAGGAAGAAGGAAAACAGATGTATCCAGATGATAGTTTGACATTGCACACGGACTTGTACCAGATTAACATGATGCAAGTTTACTTTGACCAAGGGATTCACAATAAAAAGGCGGTCTTTGAAGTTTATTTCCGCCAGCAACCTTTTCAGAACGGCTATGCAGTTTTCGCTGGTTTGGAAAGAATTGTACATTATCTTAAAGACTTGCGCTTTTCAGATAGTGATATCGACTACTTAGAGTCGCTAGGCTATCATGGGGCGTTCTTAGACTACCTCCGCAATCTCAAGTTGGAGTTGACGGTTCGTTCTGCCCAGGAAGGGGACTTGGTTTTTGCCAATGAACCGATTGTTCAAGTTGAAGGTCCCCTAGCCCAATGCCAGCTGGTCGAAACGGCTCTCTTAAACATCGTTAACTTTCAAACCTTGATAGCGACCAAGGCAGCACGTATTCGTTCGGTTATCGAAGATGAACCCTTGATGGAGTTCGGGACACGTCGTGCGCAAGAAATGGATGCGGCTATCTGGGGAACACGAGCAGCGGTGATTGGTGGCGCCAATGGAACCAGCAACGTGCGTGCTGGTAAGCTATTTGATATTCCTGTCTTGGGGACTCATGCCCATGCCTTGGTACAAGTTTATGGAAACGACTATGAAGCCTTCAAGGCCTATGCGGCGACCCATCGTGATTGTGTCTTTCTTGTGGATACCTATGATACCCTTCGCATCGGTGTGCCAGCTGCTATTCAGGTGGCGCGTGAACTGGGTGATCAGATTAACTTTATGGGTGTGCGGATTGACTCTGGGGATATTGCCTACATTTCCAAGAAAGTCCGTCAGCAACTGGACGAGGCTGGATTCACAGAGGCTAAGATCTATGCTTCTAATGACCTAGATGAAAATACGATCCTCAATCTCAAGATGCAAAAGGCTAAAATTGATGTCTGGGGTGTGGGAACCAAGTTGATTACAGCCTATGACCAGCCTGCTCTTGGTGCAGTTTATAAGATTGTGGCTATTGAAGATGAAAATGGTCAGATGCGCAATACCATCAAACTGTCTAATAATGCGGAAAAAGTGTCGACCCCAGGTAAGAAACAGGTGTGGCGCATTACCAGTCGTGAAAAAGGCAAGTCAGAGGGTGACTACATCACTTATGATGGTGTTGATGTTGCCAGCATGACTGAAATCAAAATGTTCCATCCGACCTATACTTACATCAAAAAGACTGTTCGTAATTTTGATGCCGTTCCTCTCTTAGTGGATATTTTCAAAGCAGGAACATTAGTTTACAACTTGCCTAGTTTGACTGACATTCAGTCCTATGCTCGCAAAGAATTTGACAAGCTTTGGGATGAGTATAAACGGGTACTCAATCCGCAACACTATCCAGTGGACTTGGCGCGTGATATTTGGCAGGATAAGATGGACTTGATTGATAAGATGCGCAAGGAAGCCCTTGGTGAAGGAGAAGAAGAATGAGTTTGCAAGAGACCATTATCCAGCAACTGGGCGTCAAACCAGTGATTGATGCCCAGGAAGAAATCCGTCGTTCAATTGACTTCTTAAAAAGATACTTGAAGAAACATCTCTTCCTTAAAACCTTTGTACTAGGGATTTCTGGGGGACAAGACTCAACCTTAGCAGGGCGCTTGGCTCAATTAGCTATGGAAGAAATGCGAGCAGAGACGGGAGATGACAGCTACCAATTTATTGCTGTCCGCCTGCCATATGGCGTGCAAGCAGATGAGGCAGATGCTCAAAAAGCTCTTGCTTTCATCCAGCCAGATGTCAGTCTAGTTGTAAATATTAAGGAATCAGCTGATGCTATGACAGCTGCAGTCGAAGCGACAGGAAGCTCTGTTTCAGACTTTAATAAGGGAAATATCAAGGCTCGTAGTCGCATGATTGCTCAATATGCGCTTGCAGGGGCACATAGTGGTGCGGTTATTGGGACAGACCATGCCGCGGAAAATATCACAGGCTTTTTTACCAAGTTTGGTGACGGTGGTGCGGATATTCTCCCTCTTTACCGCCTCAATAAACGTCAAGGAAAACAACTCTTGAAGGAGCTTGGTGCAGACCCAGCCCTTTATGAAAAAATCCCAACAGCAGACCTAGAAGAAGATAAACCAGGGCTGGCTGATGAAGTCGCCCTTGGAGTCACTTATGAAGAGATTGATGACTACCTAGAAGGCAAAACAATCAGCCCAGAAGCCCAAGCGACTATCGAAAACTGGTGGCACAAAGGCCAACACAAACGCCACCTACCAATTACTGTCTTTGATGACTTTTGGGAGTGAAAACCTCCAGTGGAGGTTTTCAGCCCGAGTCTAGAAACGGGAAAACGAGGAACCTCCAGTGGAGGTTTTTACCCTGAGCCTAGAAATGAGAAAGCGAAGAAGGTCCAGTGGACTTTTTTAGCTCCTTGCCTTAAGCTGAGAAAGCGAGGTAACATTATGAAAGCAATCGGTACGCAAATGTTACAGACAGAACGTTTGATTTTGAGAAGATTTGTGGAGAGTGATGCAGAAGCCATGTTTCAAAATTGGGCTTCATCTGCTGAGAATTTGACCTATGTCACCTGGGATCTCCATCCTGATGTTGAGGTGACTCGGAACTCGATTCGAAATTGGGTTGCATCCTATACCAATCCTAACTATTACAAATGGGCCATTTGTCTCAAAGAAAAACCAGAGCAAGTGATAGGAGATATCAGCATCGTTGAAATACACGAGGAAGATTTAAGTTGTGAAATTGGCTATGTGCTAGGCAAGGAATACTGGGGCCGTGGTATGATGACAGAGGCCTTAAAAGCTGTGTTAGACTTTTGTTTTACTCAAGCAGGTTTTCAAAAAGTCAGAGCACGATATGCCAGTCTCAACCCAGCTTCAGGCCGAGTCATGGAAAAAGCGGGAATGTCTTATCTAAAAACCATTACCAATGGTGTGGAGAGAAAAGACTACGTTGCGGACCTTATTTATTATCAGATTAAAAAGAACTAAGAAATGACCTGAGCTTCAAAAGTTAGAGTTTGAAGCTCAGGTCATTTTTTTCTGCTCTTTTATTTTAACTCATAAAGCCAGTCGTCACCGTCTTTGTAGTAAAAGAATTCACTTAAATCGTCTTCTAAAAAAACACGCAGCATGTCTGACATATCCTCAGTTGCAAGTTTCAGATGAGACAGATTTTCAAATTCTTCCCACCAAACAGGACCTTCATCTGAAGATTGGAGTTCACCAGTAAAGTGTTCTGTCTTGTAAAAAAGGACGATATAGCGGTAATCCTCGTCATCGTACCAGTCTTTGATACCACAAAGTTGAGGTTTGGATATGGTTAGTCCAGTTTCTTCTTTGACTTCTCTGATAACTGCATCGGTAAAAGATTCCCCACGCTCTACATGACCACCAGGAAAAGTGATGCCGGGCCAGTCGGGACTAACTCGATTTTGAACTAGAACTTTGTTTCCGTTTTTAATCATGCACATGTTGACAAATTCAACTAATTCTCGTCTGTTCATATTGTTTTTCCTATTTTGTTAGTAACTTTTCCACGACGTTTAACTTTCGCATGGTCAAATCCACGCCAAAAAGTTTTTCAAGATAGTTTGTATTGAGCTTTTTTTGTTTTGCAGTTCTAGGAAGATAGAGGTAGAGACAGTAATCGCCTACACAGATTTCTTCCTCGCCGTAGTCAGTTTTCAATTTTTCTAGTGGCAGACTTTGGATAAGTCCTTGATAAAGAATTACATGCACACGATCATGAAGGTAGTCTTCTTTAAATGGATTCTCATGAACAATCTTTTCAAAATCGTTCTTATTCTTGATAACCATTTTTAAGTCGGCCCCAATTTTTTCCTTTATCAAAGTATGAACGCGTTCTCGTATTTCTTCTAAATCTAAGTCACTTTCAAGAATGATATTCCCACTTTGAATATAGGTTCGAACGTGTTGAAAACCAGCTTCTGTCAAAATATCTACCAAATAAGACATTTTCGGGATAGCATTTTTTCCATTAGGAGTAACGCCTCTTAGTAAAATAATATGTTCCAAAGGACTTCCTTTCTTATTTGGTATTTATTGGATTGGAGCCTGCCACCCAGCCGGTGCAGAGGGCAGAAGTGATGTTAAAGCCACCCGTGTGGGCGTTGATATCCAGTACCTCGCCAGCAAAGTGGAGGCCGGGAACGAGTTTGCTTTCCAGAGTTTTAGGATTGATTTCTTTGAGACTGACGCCACCTTTAGTAACAAAGGACTTGGCAAGGGACATTTTTCCAACCACAGGGATTTTGAGTGCTTTGATGGACTGGAGAAGTTGTTCCCGTTCCTTTTCAGTCAGCTGTTTGACTTTGTCAGGATAGCCTTGCACAAGAAATTCTGCCAAGCGTTCTGGAAGCAAAGTTTT
The DNA here is from genome assembly GCA_963528645.1 of uncultured bacterium. GTDB lineage: Bacteria > Bacillota > Bacilli > Lactobacillales > Streptococcaceae > Streptococcus. The sequence goes on along the minus strand of CAURVH010000010.1, from coordinate 25,995 downwards.
TAAAGCATTTTTCAAGAATTTTTCACGGTTTTCTTCTAAAAATGTCATCAAATCGCTATCAGAAAGTTGAGGCAAGACATCTAGCGAGAGAACCTCCCCGCCCTTGACAAAACTAGACATGCGTAGGGCAGCAGGGCCAGATAAACCAAAGTGGGTAAAGAGCAGATCATGAGTGATGACATGCTTGCCATAACTTAAAGTCACATCGTCCAGCGAAATCCCCTGAAGCGCTTTGTGAGGAAAATCTGTCAACAATGGGCTCTCAGCGGCCTCAAGATCGGTCACAGTATGCTTAAAATGGCGGGCAATATCGTGGCCAAATCCAGTCGATCCAGTGGAAGGATAGGATTTACCACCTGTTGTGACAATCAGTTTGTCACAAGTGAAAGTTTGGTCTGCGGACTTAAGGACAAACTGGTTATCTACCTTTTTAACCGAAACAATCTCTGTTTGAGTAGCGACTTGACCACTGAGTTCAGTGATTTTCTTTTCCAGCGCCTCGATAATGGTCCGAGACTTGTCGCTAGCAGGAAAGACGCGTCCGTGGTCCTCGACCTTAAGTTTGACTCCATTTTCCGTAAAAAAGTTGATGATATCATGGTTATCAAACTGAGAGAAGACACTATATAGAAAGCGCCCATTTCCAGGGATGCCAGCTAATAGGTCATCTAAAGTTCCATTGTTGGTCACATTGCAGCGACCGCCGCCTGTACCGGCCAATTTTTTACCCAGTTTCCGATTTTTTTCGATGAGAAGAGTTTTCTGACCATAAAAGCTACTAGAAATCGTAGCCATCATGCCAGCAGGTCCTCCACCGATAACAATAGTATCAAAATGTTTCATAGCTCTATTGTACCACAAAAAACAAGAGATGCTTGGCATCTCTTGTTGCTCAATAATCTTAGTTAATTTCATATCCCATCAACAAACCGCCATCTTCTGCATAGAAACTGCAGAGACCAGACGTTGGGAGGATTTTGATATTGGCTTGTGGGAATGTTTCCAGCAAGCGGTCTGACAATTGCTGACAGAATTTTTCATTGCTGCGATGAGCCATGACGATACGACCACCAGCATAGCCAGCCTTGATGAGTTCTTCATAGGCTGCTTGAAGAGACTTTTTAGCACCACGAGCCTTTTGAAGAAGCTCTAAGGTTCCAGTTTCACTTGCTTCCCCAACCATACGGATGTTGAGAAGGCCAACAACTGTACCGATAAGTTTACTCAAACGGCCATTTTTTACTAAGTTATCAACTTTAGCGAGAACAAAGAGCAACTTCGTTTTTTCTTGGTATGCTGTAATAGCTTCAACAACTTCCTCATGAGAAAGTCCTTGGTCAATCAAGTCATTGATTTTTTCGACAATCAAGTCAACTTCCCCACCTGCAGATAAACTATCAATCACATGAATCTGAGTGTCAGGGTGTTCTTCGAGGTAGATATTTTTAGCAAGTTGTGCACTATTATGGCTGCCTGAAAGAGTACCAGTGATGGTAACGACAAAGATATGCTTAGCACCTTCAAATGCACGCAAGTAATCATCTGGGCTAGGGCAAGCTGATTTTGAAGCCTCAGAAGTCGCATACATGGTTTTCATCATGTGGTCAATGTCGAGATTGGCATCATCGATAAAGACCTGATCAGCTACTTGAATGGTTAAAGGAACACTAACAAATTCAGTATCAATAGCAGGAGTTGCCAGTTGACGATAATCACAACCAGAGTCAGCTACAATCTTCCAAGTCATAGAAATTCTCCATCTTTGTCACTTATACATTGACAAAGGTTCTGTCTTTTTTTACAATTATATCATGAAAGCCCTTGAAACAAAAGTACCACCTCTCTGTTGTCACAAGTAGAAAGAAATTGTTATGTCTGAACGTAAAATATCTGAAAAATCTCTTGAAAATCTCAGAAAATCAAATCAAGAATCCAATTTTTTAACCAGAGAAGCGATTGAGACGGCTCTTTTGCAACTTCTAGAGAAAAAAGACTTGGCTAAGATTAGTATTTCAGAGTTGGTCAAGCGGGCGGGTGTCTCACGTGCTGCCTTTTATCGCAATTATGATTCTAAAGAAGCAATTTTGGAAAGCGTCTTTAAACGCAGTGTCCATAACATTATGGAACAGTTGAGCCATTATGATGTCAAAACAGACCTTTATCTGGTCTGGGTTCACCTTTTCCGTGCAGCAAAGAAAGAAGCCAAGGTTATCCAACTTGCTCTGGACTACCACTTGGAGAAGATTTTCGTCCAAGCCATGCAGGAATTTCTGGAAAAATACCATGGAAAGTCAAAAGGTGTCAGCAGCTACCTTCATTCGTTTTGGAGTTCTGCTATCGTATCAGTTCTGCTCAAATGGATCAAGGATGGAATGAAGGTTCCAGCTGAAAAGATTGCAGACTTACGCTTGCCATTTTTCAAAAAATAGAGGATAAGGAGAAGACTTATGACAGAAAAAAGACTGGCTTGGGATGAGTACTTTGCAGCCCAGGCTTTACTGATTGCTAATCGTTCGACCTGTAAACGTGCCAAAGTGGGAGCTGTCCTCGTTAAGGACAATAAAGTCATTTCAACAGGTTACAATGGTTCCGTATCAGGAACGGAGCACTGCATTGACCACGAATGTTTGGTCATTGAAGGACACTGTGTTCGAACCCTTCACGCGGAGATCAATGCCATCTTGCAAGGGGCTGAACGAGGGGTTCCAAGAGGATTTACAGCCTATGTGACCCATTTCCCTTGTCTGAACTGCACCAAACAACTGCTACAAGTTGGTTGCAAGCGTGTGGTTTATATCAACCAGTACCGAATGGATGACTATGCCCAGTACCTTTATCATGAAAAAGGCACCGAGTTGACCCATTTGCCATTAGAGACTGTTCAGACAGCTCTTCAAGAGGCAGATTTGATTTAGAAATTAATAAAAATAAATGGTTTAGACAGCTTTTTAAACCGTTTTTTGATATAATAAGAAGAATAAATTGAAAGAAGGAATTCAGAAAATGGGAAAAATTGAAGTCATTAATCATCCACTGATTCAACACAAATTGTCAATCTTGCGTCGTACAGACACTTCTACAAAAGCTTTTCGTGAGCTAGTAGATGAGATTGCAATGTTGATGGGATATGAAGTACTTCGTGATCTTCCACTTGAAGACGTGGAAATCGAAACACCTATCACAAAGACCGTTCAAAAACAATTGGCTGGTAAAAAATTGGCGATTGTCCCAATCCTACGTGCAGGTATCGGGATGGTAGATGGGCTCTTGAGCTTGGTCCCAGCAGCAAAAGTTGGGCACATCGGTATGTACCGTGATGAAGAAACCCTTCAACCAGTTGAATACTTGGTGAAATTGCCTGAGGACATTGACCAACGTCAAATCTTTGTCGTCGATCCAATGCTTGCAACAGGTGGATCAGCTATCTTGGCTGTTGACTCGCTTAAAAAACGTGGCGCATCAAATATCAAGTTTGTCTGCCTAGTAGCTGCTCCAGAAGGAGTGAAAGCTCTTCAAGCAGCTCACCCAGATGTCGAAATCTTTACAGCAGCTCTGGACGAACACTTGAATGAACATGGCTATATTGTTCCAGGTCTCGGAGATGCTGGAGACCGCTTGTTCGGTACGAAATAAGACTCAGATATAGTCTTAAAGATGAAATTAGAGGATGTTTCTAATTTCGCGAGGAGGTTGAATTTTTGATTCTGTCGATAGTATAGAGCAAAAATTTGACCTTTTTTGACCAAAAAGATATAATAGTTCTGTATTGAGTCGTAAGACTAAGAAAATTCAACATTAAAAGGAGAAATGAATGATTCCTGTAGTTATTGAACAAACAAGCCGTGGAGAACGTTCCTATGACATTTACTCTCGTCTTCTGAAAGACCGCATCATCATGCTAACTGGGAAAGTCGAAGATAATATGGCCAACTCAGTTATTGCCCAGTTGCTCTTCTTGGATGCCCAAGATAGTACAAAGGATATTTACCTTTATGTCAATACACCTGGAGGTTCTGTTTCAGCTGGTTTGGCAATCGTTGATACCATGAACTTTATCAAGGCAGATGTTCAAACAATCGTTATGGGAATGGCTGCATCCATGGGGACTGTCATTGCATCAAGTGGCGCAAAAGGCAAACGTTTCATGCTTCCAAATGCGGAGTACATGATTCACCAACCAATGGGTGGTACAGGTGGTGGTACCCAACAAACAGATATGGCAATCGCTGCAGAACACTTGCTCAAAACTCGTAAGACTTTGGAGCAAATCCTTGCAGATAACTCAGGTAAATCAGTTGAGCAAATTCATGTAGACGCAGAACGTGATTACTGGATGAGTGCCCAAGAAACACTTGAGTATGGTTTTATTGATGAAATCATGGCCAACAATTCTTTGAGCTAACCAACTTAAAAAGCAAACTCGACGGAGTTTGCTTTTTTTGATATAATTAGGAGAAGATTTCTTAGAAAGAGGATTTAACATGTTTGAAAAGGTCAATCGCTCAGGGTTAATCATCTATCTTTACTACAATCGGGATGCAAAAAAACTTCAGGAATACGGTGATATCTGTTACCATTCTAAGAAACACCGTTACTTGCAACTCTATGTTCCAACGGAAGAGCTAGATGACTTAGTTGAGAGATTAGGTAAGGAAAGATTTATTAAGAAAATTAGACGTTGCCATATTCAAGAGTTAGAGACACCTTTTGTTGGTAATCTCTATCGTAACGAAGAAAACGTTAACATTTAAAAAATTAAATAAATGTATTGACAATTTTCTGATAATTCGGTATATTCTTAACATACAATTTTTGAAACAACTATAAGGAGATTAAAAATGAAGAAAAAATTTGCCCTATCTTTTGTGGCTCTTGCTAGTGTAGCACTTCTTGCTGCCTGTGGAGAGGTCAAGTCAGGAGCGTCAAATACAACTGGAAACCCAGTAGACGAAAAAACGATTAAAATCGGTTTTAACTTTGAAGAGACAGGTGCTGTGGCAGCTTACGGTACAGCTGAACAAAAAGGTGCCCAACTTGCTGTAGACGAAATCAATGCAGCAGGTGGTATCGATGGAAAACAAATCGAAGTTGTAGATAAGGACAACAAGTCAGAAACTGCTGAAGCAGCTTCTGTTACAACAAACCTTGTTACCCAATCAAAAGTAGCAGCTATTGTAGGACCTGCGACATCTGGTGCAACTGCTGCAGCTGTAGCTAACGCTACTAAAGCTGGTGTGCCATTGATTTCACCAAGTGCTACTCAAGATGGATTGACCAAAGGTCAAGATTACCTATTTATCGGAACATTCCAGGATAGCTTCCAAGGTAAGATTATTTCTAACTACGTAACAAATAAATTGAATGCTAAGAAGGTTGTCCTTTATACTGACAATGCTAGTGACTATGCTAAAGGTATTGCTAAATCTTTCCGCGAAGCCTATAAAGGTGAGATTGTAGCAGATGAAACGTTTGTAGCAGGTGATACAGACTTCCAAGCAGCCCTTACTAAAATGAAAGGGAAAGAGTTTGACGCTATCGTTGTTCCAGGTTACTACACAGAAGCAGGTAAAATCGTAAACCAAGCTCGTGGTATGGGAATCGATAAACCAATCGTTGGTGGTGATGGATTTAACGGTGAAGAATTTGTTCAACAAGCAACTGCTGAAAGAGCATCAAACATTTACTTCATCTCTGGATTCTCAACTACAGTTGATGTTTCTGCTAAAGCTAAAGCTTTCCTTGAAGCATACCGTGCTAAATACAACGAAGAGCCATCAACTTTCTCAGCTTTGGCCTATGACTCAGTTTACCTAGTAGCTAATGCTGCAAAAGGTGCTAAAAACTCAGGTGAAATCAAGGACAACCTTGCTAAAACCAAAGATTTTGATGGTGTAACTGGTCAAACGAGCTTTGATGCTGATCACAATACAGTAAAAACTGCTTATATGATGACCATGAACAATGGTAAAGTGGAAGAAGCAGAAGTTGTAAAACCATAACATTAGAATAGTAGTTGAAATAGGGAATGAGCCTTTGACTCACTCCCTGTTTCGGTGTTTATGAACTTGTGAAAATAATGAAATTTTCTAAAAATAACGATAGAAAAGAGTGAATGCTATGCTCCAACAACTTGTGAATGGTCTAATTCTGGGTAGTGTTTATGCACTTTTGGCTCTGGGTTATACCATGGTTTATGGAATTATCAAACTCATTAACTTCGCCCACGGTGATATTTATATGATGGGTGCCTTTATTGGTTACTTTTTGATTAATTCTTTCCAAATGGATTTCTTTTTAGCTTTAATTATATCAATGGCAGGAACTGCACTACTTGGTGTTGTGATTGAGTTTCTTGCCTACCGTCCTTTGCGACACTCTACACGTATTGCTGTATTAATTACTGCCATCGGAGTGTCCTTCCTACTGGAATACGGGATGGTCTACTTGGTCGGTGCCAATACTCGCGCCTTTCCTCAAGCCATTGAAACAGTCCGTTTTGATTTTGGGCCAATTAGCTTGACAAATGTTCAATTGATGATTTTAGCAGTTTCTGTCCTGTTGATGGTTTTATTGCAATTGATCGTCCAAAAAACAAAAATGGGGAAAGCGATGCGTGCTGTATCAGTTGATAGTGACGCAGCTCAATTGATGGGAATCAACGTAAACCGTACTATCAGCTTTACCTTTGCCTTGGGTTCAGCCCTTGCTGGAGCAGCAGGTGTCCTCATTGCCCTTTACTACAACTCTCTTGAACCTTTGATGGGTGTGACTCCAGGTCTAAAATCATTTGTTGCGGCCGTTCTTGGTGGTATCGGGATTATTCCTGGTGCAGCTCTAGGGGGATTTGTGATTGGTTTGTTGGAAACTTTTGCAACTGCCTTTGGTATGTCTGATTTCCGTGATGCCATTGTATATGGAATCTTGCTTTTGATTCTGATTGTTCGTCCTGCAGGTATCCTTGGCAAGAATGTGAAAGAGAAGGTGTAAACAATGAAGACAAATCTTAAAGTAAATATTCTCTGGTTATTCCTTCTGTTAGCAGGTTATGGGCTGATCAGTGTACTGGTTTCTGCTGGTGTTCTCAATCTATTCCATGTCCAAATTTTAGAACAAATTGGGATTAATATCATTCTTGCAGTAGGTTTGAACTTAATCGTTGGTTTTTCAGGACAATTCTCACTCGGCCATGCAGGTTTTATGGCAATTGGGGCTTACGCAGCAGCGATTATTGGTTCAAAATCACCAACCTATGGTGCTTTCTTTGGAGCAATGGTCTTGGGAGCCTTGATTTCTGGTGCAGTAGCTTTGCTTGTCGGAATTCCAACTCTACGTTTGAAGGGTGACTACCTGGCTGTTGCGACACTAGGTGTTTCAGAAATTATCCGTATCTTTATCATTAATGGTGGAAGTTTGACCAACGGTGCTGCTGGTATCTTGGGTATTCCAAACTTTACAACCTGGCAGATGGTTTATCTTTTTGTGGTGATCACAACTATTGCAACTCTCAACTTTTTACGTAGTCCGATTGGACGCTCTACTCTATCTGTTCGTGAAGATGAGATTGCTGCAGAATCTGTTGGGGTAAACACTACAAAAATCAAGATTATCGCTTTTGTCTTTGGTGCCATTATGGCAAGTATTGCTGGTTCACTTCAGGCCGGTTTTATCGGATCTGTTGTACCTAAAGATTACACCTTTATTAATTCCATCAACGTGTTGATTATTGTTGTCTTTGGTGGACTTGGATCTATTACTGGTACCATTGTTTCTGCGATTGTTTTGGGAATTTTAAATATGCTCCTTCAAGATGTTGCTAGCGTACGTATGATCATCTATGCTTTGGCTCTTGTATTGGTGATGATTTTCAGACCAGGTGGACTTCTTGGGACATGGGAACTGAGTCTGTCACGTTTCTTTAAAAAATCTAAGAAGGAGGGACAAAACTAATGGCATTACTTGAAGTTAAACAGTTAACCAAACATTTTGGCGGTCTAACAGCTGTTGGAGATGTCACTCTTGAGTTGAACGAGGGAGAATTGGTTGGTCTAATTGGACCAAACGGAGCTGGTAAAACAACCCTTTTCAATCTCTTGACTGGTGTTTATGAACCAAGCGAAGGTACTGTCACACTAGATGGTCACCTCCTAAATGGAAAAACTCCCTACAAGATTGCTTCACTTGGTCTCAGTCGTACTTTCCAGAATATTCGTTTGTTCAAGGACTTGACAGTTTTGGAAAATGTTTTGATTGCATTTAGTAATCATCATAAACAACATGTCCTTGCGAGCTTTTTACGCCTGCCAGCTTTTTATAAGAATGAGGAAGAATTAAAAAGCAAAGCGTTGGATTTGCTAAAAATCTTTGATTTGGATGGCGATGCAGATACACTTGCGAAAAATCTTGCCTATGGTCAACAACGTCGATTAGAAATCGTTCGTGCTCTGGCAACCGAACCCAAGATTCTCTTTTTGGATGAACCTGCAGCTGGGATGAATCCACAAGAAACAGCTGAATTGACAGAATTGATCCGTCGTATCAAAGATGAATTTAAAATTACCATCATGCTCATCGAACACGACATGAACTTGGTTATGGAAGTTACTGAGCGTATCTATGTTCTTGAATATGGTCGGTTGATCGCTCATGGGACTCCAGATGAGATCAAGAACAACAAACGCGTTATCGAAGCTTATCTAGGAGGTGAAGCCTAATGTCTATGTTAAAAGTTGAAAACCTCTCTGTGCATTACGGTATGATTCAAGCAGTTCGTGATGTAAGTTTCGAGGTCAACGAAGGTGAAGTTGTTTCCTTGATTGGTGCCAATGGTGCTGGTAAAACAACCATTCTTCGTACCCTTTCAGGTTTGGTTCGTCCAAGTGCTGGTAAAATTCAGTTTTTAGGAAAAGAAATTCAAAAGATGCCAGCGCAAAAAATCGTGGCAGGTGGCCTTTCACAAGTTCCTGAGGGACGCCATGTTTTCCCGGGTTTGACTGTTATGGAAAACTTGGAAATGGGAGCCTTTTTAAAGAAAAATCGTGAAGAAAATCAAGCCAACTTGAAAAAAGTCTTTTCACGTTTCCCTCGTCTGGAAGAACGTAAAAACCAAGATGCGGCGACCCTTTCAGGTGGTGAACAGCAGATGCTGGCTATGGGACGCGCTCTCATGTCTACACCTAAACTTCTCCTCTTGGACGAGCCATCAATGGGACTTGCCCCTATCTTTATCCAAGAAATTTTTGATATCATCCAAGATATTCAGAAGCAAGGAACAACGGTTCTCCTAATTGAACAGAACGCTAACAAGGCCCTTGCTATCTCTGATCGTGGTTATGTACTTGAAACAGGCAAGATTGTCCTATCAGGAACAGGAAAAGAACTCGCAGCATCAGATGAAGTCAGAAAAGCATACCTAGGTGGCTAAACTAGTCTGGGAGACTAGTTTAGGTTGCAGATGGAGATTGCGCAAGCAATCATCAGATCCAGTGGATTGTTTTAGTCGGTAGATAAGGATTACGCAAGCAATTCTCCTCTGGTCTGGGAGACTAGTTTAGGTTGTGGACGGAGATTGCGAACGCAATCGTCAAATCCAGTGGATTGTTTTAGTTGGCATATGAATTTGAAGAGCTCCAAATTTGGGGTTCTTTTTTCGTTTGCTTACTATTTTGATGGGCCTGATTTGAGCATCCGTTTTCTTAATATAGAATCTAACTTGACAAAAGTGTGTGTTCATCATATAATTAAATAAACAAAAATATTGAACAAAGAGGCTGAGGATATGCTATCAGAAAAACAATTTAAACTTTTACGTTTTTTGTTGACCCACAAAGATGAAAACTTTACGCAGAGACAATTGGCTGAACAGCTAGACATCGCTTTGGGGACGGTAAATAATCTTCTCAAGGAATGTAAAGAAGAGAAGTGGATCAGTGAGGAAAATCACTTAACTGACTTAGGTGAGGAGGCTTTAGCTCCATATCAGGTGAAGAATGCCATTATCATGGCTGCAGGTATGAGTAGCCGCTTTGCTCCTTTGTCTTATGAGCTACCTAAAGGATTGCTTCAAGTCAAAGGTGAGCGTTTGATTGAGAGAGAAATCAAGCAATTGCAAGAAGCTGGGATAGAGGACATTACAGTTATTGTAGGCTATCTGCAAGAAAAAATGTTCTATCTTGCTGAGAAGTTTGGCGTTAAAATCGTTGTAAATAATGATTACTACAAGTACAATAACTGTTCTTCTCTCATGCTGGTCAGAGATCAACTTTCTAACACTTATATTTGCTCTTCGGATAATTATTTTGTGGAAAATCCGTTTGAACGATACATTTACAGAGGTTATTATTCTACAATATTTGCAGAAGGGGACACAGACGAATACTGCTCTAAGGAAGACTCCAATCACACAATCATCGATATTCAAATTGGTGGGACGAATACTTGGGCTATGGTGGGGCATGTTTATTTTGATCGTGCATTTAGTGAAAAGTTCGTAGATATTTTAGAAACTGAATTTAAGCATGAACCATATCGCGAACAGCTCTGGGAAGATTATTATAGTCGTCACGTCAAGGAACTTCCTTTGGAAGCTCGGCATTATTCAGCAGACATTGTTAAGGAGTTTGATTCACTAGATGAGTTGCGCCAGTTTGATGAACACTATTTGGTGAATACTAATTCGGAAATCATTGATAATATCTGTAAGACATTGGGATGTATAGCTTCAGATATTGTCAATATCAAACCTCTAAAAGATGGTCTAACTAACACTTCGTTTTCATTTGACTGCCTAGGGAAGAAATATGTTTACCGTCATCCAGGTAGAGGAACGGAGAATTATATCGATCGTGCTAGTGAAGCGGCTTCCATGGAAATTGCTGCAAAATTGAAGATTGACCGTACTTTTGTTGCCATGAACAAGGATGAGGGCTGGAAAATTTCAGAATTTATCCCTAATGCCAAGCAACTAGATTATGATAATTGGGATGATGTAGCAAAAGCAATGGAGCTCTTGAGACGCTTGCACCAATCTGGAGAAAAAACGGATCATTCTTTTAATCAATTTGAGGGAATTGATGATTTTAGACAAAAATTAAAGGCTAGCAATCGTTTTGAATTTGATGGGCTTGAAGAGTTGGATCAGAATGTCTCAGTTCTCGAGAAGCTTTTACAAGAAGATCAAGCGAAAGAGGTTCTCTGCCATGGAGATTCTTATAGCCCAAATTTCTTGTTGAATGAAGCTGGAGAAATGAGCCTGATTGATTGGGAATATTCTGGTATGGGAGATCCAGCAGGAGATTTAGGAACCTTTATCGGGTGTTCAAATTATACAGTGGAAGAAGCTGAAAAGGTACTTGAAATCTATCTACAAGAAGTTCCAGACAAGAAAACCAAACGTCACTATTTTGCCTATGTATCAGTGACTTCGTATTATTGGTTTTTGTGGGCCCTGTTCCAAGAAAGCGTTGGAAAACCAGTGGGTGAATTTCTTTATATCTGGTATCGTTATACCAAGCAGTATGGAAAACTTGCATTAGATTTATACTTAGAGGAGAATTGAGATGAAACCGACATCAGAAATTGAAGAATTAATAGCAAATGAAACGAAAAGAAGGCTAGAAGAAATGGAATCACCAAACTATGTGTTTGCCCAGCCATTTCTAAAAAGTGATTTTACTATAGTCATCGTCTTAGTTCTAATTAACCTTATTCTGATTATCCTAGCCATGACAGGAGGTATTCAATAAAATGTCCAAGATGAATGACTTTATTCAACAGGAGACGATAACGGGAATTGTTCCCATGACCAATAAGGATCGTCAGTATTCTTTCTGGGATCTCTTCCTGTCGACAAGTGGTTTTGCCATTGCAACTTGGTGTTATACCCAAGGAGCCTATGTGGCTCAATATTTGACTTTTAATCAGATGTTGATTAATATTTTTAGTTTTAATATTATTTGGGTCTTTATTGAGTGTCTCCCAATTCTGTTTGCGGTTAAATATGGAATTGATTTGTGGATTTGGTTGAGGGCTGTCCTCGGTAAAAAAGGAGTGGCCTTGCTATCAACCATTATTAGCTTGGCTAACTTTGGCTGGTATGCCGTTGCGGCCAATCTTTTTGCCAGTTCTATGATCCACTTGGGAAATAATTTTGGCCTTGGTTTAGACAAGGGAGTATGGGCGCCGATTTTGGGTACACTCTGTGTTCTTCTTGGAACGCTTATTGCTCTTGGAGGCCCAGAAGTGATTAAATGGACCAATCGATTCTTGGTCATTGCCTTGTTGATTGTCGGTCTCATTATCGTTGGAATCTGCTTTGTAGCCGTGCCTATCACTGATATTATGAACATTCAACCGGCTACCCAAGGAGATTTAACTCCATTAGAACGCTTCATGCTTTCTGGAGAAGGAAATGTAGCTTTTGCCTTTTCTTGGTCTACACAGGCATTGGTTTTACCACGTTTGGCAAAATCAGAACGCAGTGGCTATTGGGCTACAGCCTTATCATACGGAGTTGTGGCTCCATTCTTCGTTGCGACGGGTGGAGTCATGGCTCTAGCCATGTTTGTTAAAACAGGTGTTTATGAAAGTGATCCAACAACCATGCTATCAACTCTAAGTACCCCAGCCTTTGCCCTCTTAAGTCTACTACTAGTAGCCTTTGCCAATATTGGAACCCAGGGGACAGGATCATACGTGAACTGTATGATTGTCAAAAGCGGGATGCCAAAAGTAAGCTATAAACTAATGGTTTGGATTGCTATGGTTTACGTGAGTCTACTCACTATCTGGGGAGGGGTAGAAGAGTACTTCGGTTCCTTCATCTCACTAGCCGCTTATGTTCAGGGGCCAATTATTGGTATGATTGTTGTTGATTACTTTATCTTAAGAAAACGAAAACTTGATTTGCGTTCAGCCTATTTCCTTGAGGGACATAAAGCTTATGAGTTTACTAAAGGATTTAACTTGGTTGGCTTGTCTTGCGTCTTTATCTCCTTGTTGGTTGCAGTACTATTTGTTTATAACCCTGTAACAGCACAGATTCAAAGCTCAATCTTTTTAATCACAACGGGTAGTGGCTTTACTGCGATTTTTGGAGGTTTATTGTACTGGCTAGCTAGCTTAACTCCATTAAAACGCTATATGATCAAGGATCGAGATTCCGTTACGATTTAAGGATAAATGAAAACCTTAATCTATATCTATTTGCTTCCTCTTTTTTGAAAGTTAATTTTACACTAGTAATTGATATGATTCTAGTCAATCATGTTCTGATTATTTTAGCCATGACAGGAGATATTCAATAAAATGTCCAAGATGAATGACTTTATTCAACAGGAGACGATAACGGGAATCGTTCCTATGACCAACAAGGATCGTCAGTATTCTTTCTGGGATCTCTTCCTATCAACAAGTGGTTTTGCCATCGCAACTTGGTGTTATACCCAAGGAGCTTATGTAGCTCAATATTTGACCTTTAATCAAATGTTGATTAATATTTTTAGTTTCAATATTATATGGGTCTTTATTGAATGTCTTCCAATTTTGTTTGCTGTTAAATATGGAATTGATTTATGGATTTGGTTGAGAGCCGTTCTAGGTAGAAAAGGGGTGGCTATTCTATCAACCGTGATTAGTCTGGCAAATTTTGGTTGGTATGCCGTTACCGCCAATCTTTTTGCCAGCTCCATGATTCATTTGGCAAACAATTTTGGACTTGGTTTAGACAAGGGAGTATGGGCACCGATTCTAGGCACCCTCTGTGTTCTCCTTGGAACGCTGATTGCTCTTGGAGGTCCAGAGGTGATTAAAGGTACTAATCGCTTTCTGGTGGTGGCCTTGTTATTGGTCGGGCTAATCATTGTTGGAATCTGTTTTGTTGCGGTTCCTATAACTGATATTATGAATGTCCAGCCTGCCATCCAAGAAAATTTGACACCGATTGAACGTTTTATGATGTCAGGGGAAGGAAATGTGGCCGTAGCCTTTTCTTGGTCTACACAAGCATTTGTCTTACCACGTTTGGCAAAATCAGAACGCAGTGGCTATTGGGCTACAGCATTATCGTATGGGGTTGTTGCGCCATTCTTCGCTGCGACAGGTGGGGTGATGGCTCTAGCTATGTTTGTCAAAACAGGTGTCTATGAAAGTGATCCAACGACGATGCTTTCAACGTTGAGCACTCCTGCCTTTGCCCTTTTAAGTTTACTACTGGTAGCTTTTGCTAATATTGGAACCCAGGGTACAGGATCGTACGTGAACTGTATGATTGTCAAAAGCGGGATGCCCAAAGTGAGTTATAAACTAATGGTTTGGATTGCGATGGTTTATGTGAGCCTACTCACCATCTGGGGAGGAGTGGATGAATACTTCGGTTCCTTTATCTCTCTGGCTGCCTATATTCAAGGCCCCATTATCGGAATGATCGTTGTAGATTACTTTATCTTAAGAAAACGAAAACTTGATTTGCGCTCAGCCTATTTCCTAGAAGGACATGACGCCTATGAGTTTACAAATGGCTTTAACCTGGTGGGATTATCTTGTGTAATCATTTCCTTGTTAGTTGCAGTACTATTTGTTTACAACCCTATAACAAAGCATATCCAGAGTCCTGTGTTCCTACTCACAACTGGTAGTGGCTTTACTGCGATCTTTGGTGGTCTATTGTACTGGCTAGCTAGCTTAACTTCTTTAAAACGCTATATGATTAAGGATAGAGATTCTGTTACGATTTAAGTTTAAGAGAGAAGGCTATTTCTCTCTTTTTTGTGATTGAATGTTACAAAATCTTGAAAAAGAGATGAAAGCGTTTGATAGTTTTTGTAAGAAAGTGTATAATTATAGTAGCAATAAAGAAGGAGAAGTCTCATGGCAGTTAAAGATTTTATGACCCGCAAGGTAGTTTATATCAGTCCAGATACGACTGTAGCACATGCAGCAGATTTGATGCGCGAGCAAGGTTTGCACCGTTTACCTGTTATCGAAAATGATCAATTGGTTGGTCTTGTAACAGAAGGAACTATTGCTGAAGCCAGTCCATCTAAAGCAACCAGTCTCTCCATCTATGAGATGAATTATCTTCTCAATAAGACCAAAGTTAAAGACGTCATGATTCGCGATGTTATTACAGTGTCAGGTTATGCAAGTCTAGAGGATGCGACTTATCTTATGCTGAAAAATAAAATCGGTATTCTTCCAGTTGTGGACAATCAACAGGTTTATGGTGTGATTACGGATCGTGATGTTTTCCAAGCCTTTTTGGAAATCGCTGGTTATGGAGAAGAAGGGATTCGTGTTCGGTTTATTACGGAAAATGAAGTCGGGGTTTTGGGGAAGATTGTGACCTTGATTGCTGAGGAAAATCTGAATATTTCACACACCGTTAATATTCCTCGCAAGGATGGTAAGGTTGTTATTGAAGTTCAAATTGATGGGACGATTGATTTAACCTTCCTGAAGGAGAAATTTGAAGCTCAAGGTATCCAAGTAGAGGAGATTGCTCGAACATCTGCTAAAAAGTTATAAAATGGAGGGTGAAAGCCCTCTTTTTTGTATACAATTTGAAATAACAAGCAAAATATGGAAAGAAATGAGAGAATGTGGTATAATGAAACGATGTGAATAAAGGAGTATTTATGGACATTTCAGAAATTCGTCAAAAAATTGACGCAAATCGTGAAAAATTAGCTTCTTTCAGGGGGTCTCTTTGACCTCGAAGGACTAGAGGAAGAGATTGCCATCTTGGAGAACAAGATGACAGAACCTGATTTTTGGAACGATAATATCGCGGCCCAAAAAACGTCGCAAGAATTAAATGAATTAAAAAACACCTACAACACCTTCCGTAAGATGGAAGAGTTGCAGGATGAAGTTGAAATTTTATTGGACTTTTTAGTAGAAGACGAGTCTGTACGTGATGAACTGGTCGAACAGTTGACAGAACTGGACAAGATGATGACCAGTTACGAAATGACGCTTCTCTTGTCAGAACCTTATGACCACAATAATGCAATCTTGGAGATTCATCCAGGATCTGGTGGTACTGAGGCTCAAGATTGGGGCGATATGTTGCTTCGTATGTATACTCGTTATGGAAATGCCAAAGGTTTTAAAGTAGAAGTTTTGGATTATCAGGCTGGTGATGAAGCAGGTATCAAGTCGGTGACCTTGTCCTTTGAAGGGCCAAATGCTTATGGTCTACTCAAGTCAGAAATGGGTGTCCACCGTTTGGTCCGTATTTCACCATTTGACTCTGCCAAACGTCGCCATACCTCTTTTACATCCGTCGAGGTTATGCCTGAGTTAGATGATACCATCGAAGTGGAGATTCGTGAGGATGATATTAAAATGGATACCTTCCGTTCAGGTGGTGCTGGTGGACAAAACGTCAATAAAGTTTCAACAGGTGTGCGTTTGACACACATTCCTACGGGGACAGTCGTTCAATCGACAGTCGATCGTACCCAGTATGGAAATAGAGATCGTGCTATGAAGATGTTGCAAGCCAAGCTCTATCAAATGGAGCAAGAAAAGAAAGCTGCGGAAGTCGACTCCCTCAAAGGTGAGAAAAAGGAAATCACATGGGGAAGTCAGATTCGTTCTTATGTCTTCACACCTTATACCATGGTAAAAGATCACCGTACGAGCTTTGAAGTCGCTCAGGTAGATAAGGTCATGGATGGAGACCTTGATGGTTTCATCGACGCTTATCTCAAGTGGCGAATCAGCTAAGAAATAGAAAGGAACTCACATGTCAATCATTGAAATGCGAGATGTTGTCAAAAAATACGATAACGGAACGACTGCTCTTCGTGGAGTCTCTCTTAGTATTGAACCAGGAGAATTTGCCTACATCGTAGGACCTTCAGGAGCAGGGAAGTCAACCTTTATTCGAGCTTTATATCGTGAAGTAAAAGTCGAAAAAGGTAGTTTAAAAGTGGCAGGCTTCAATTTGGTTAAAATCAAGAAGAAAGATATCCCTCTACTCCGTCGCAGTGTTGGGGTAGTCTTCCAAGATTACAAACTCTTGCCCAAGAAAACCGTTTATGAAAATATTGCTTACGCAATGGAAGTTATCGGAGAGAACCGTCGCAATATTAAGAAACGGGTTATGGAAGTCTTGGACTTGGTCGGTTTGAAACACAAGGTTCGCTCTTTCCCTAACGAACTCTCAGGTGGAGAGCAGCAACGGATTGCGATTGCTCGTGCGATTGTTAATAATCCTAAGGTATTGATTGCTGATGAGCCGACAGGAAACTTGGACCCAGATAATTCATGGGAAATTATGAATCTGTTGGAACGCATCAATCTCCAAGGTACGACTGTCTTGATGGCGACCCACAATAGCCAGATTGTAAATACCTTGCGCCACCGTGTCATTGCCATTGAAAATGGCCGTGTCGTTCGTGACGAAGCTAAAGGAGAATATGGATACGATGATTAGTAGATTTTTTCGCCATTTATTTGAATCATTAAAAAGTTTAAAACGAAATGGCTGGATGACAGTAGCAGCAGTGAGTTCGGTTATGATTACCTTGACACTCGTTGCCCTGTTTGCATCTGTAATTTTTAATACAGCGAAACTGGCTACCGATATTGAAAACAATGTTCGTGTCATGGTTTACATTCGTAAGGATGTAGCGGATAACAGTGAAACGATTGAAAAAGAAGGTCAGACAGTTACCAATAATGACTACCACAAGGTTTATGATGCCTTAAAGTCTATGCCAGGTGTCAAAAATGTTACTTTTTCAAGCAAGGAAGAGCAGTATCAAAAATTGACAGAAACGATGGGTGACGATTGGAAGGTCTTCGAAGGGGATGCCAACCCTCTCTATGATGCCTATATCGTTGATACCAATTCTCCGAGTGATGTTCCTAAAGTAGCAGAAGAGGCCAAGAAAATTGAAGGGGTATCTGAGGTTCAAGACGGTGGTGCCAACACTCAACGACTTTTCGAACTGGCTTCCTTTATCCGTGTTTGGGGATTGGTTATTGCGGGGCTCTTGATTTTTATTGCAGTCTTCCTGATTTCCAATACCATTCGTATTACCATTATTTCTCGGAGCCGTGAAATTCAAATTATGCGTCTAGTAGGAGCTAAAAATGGCTACATTAGAGGACCATTCTTACTTGAAGGTGCCTTTATCGGTTTATTTGGTGCAGCGATTCCTTCAGTCCTTGTATTCTTTGTTTATAATATGGTTTATCAATCTGTCAATAAATCCTTGGTAGGTCAAAACTTGTCAATGATTACACCAGATGTGTTTATTCCTCTGATGACAGTCCTATTATTTTTAATCGGAATTTTTATTGGTTCAATTGGTTCAGGAATTTCGATGCGTCGATTCTTGAAGATCTAGTTGGATATAAATGCAACTTGCAGACCAAATCAGAAATAATACAATTTTAAAAGAGAAGTTTTCTTGAGCTTCTCTTTTTTCTTTTAGCACTTGTATAAAAATTTAAGAAAAACGGAAAATTTTTTTATAAAAGCCTTTACAAAAAAAATAAAAGTGGTATAATTAAAATATAAACAAGTGCAAACGTTTTCGTAAAACGTTTGCCTAAATAAAATAAAGGAGATTTGAATGATGAAAGCTACATTCAAAAATGTCTTGTCTTTCGAGTTTTGGCAGAAATTCGGTAAGGCTCTAATGGTGGTTATCGCCGTTATGCCAGCCGCTGGATTGATGATCTCAATCGGTAAGTCACTCGTCATGATTAACCCTAACTTTGCTCCACTAGTGATTACAGGTGGAATCCTTGAGCAAATTGGTTGGGGGGTTATTGGTAACCTTCATATCTTGTTTGCCCTTGCTATCGGAGGCAGCTGGGCTAAAGAGCGTGCTGGTGGTGCTTTTGCTGCTGGTCTTGCCTTCATCTTGATTAACCGTATCACAGGTACTATCTTCGGTGTTACAGGTGATATGCTGAAAAACCCTGAGGCTATGGTCACTACTCTCTTTGGTGGAACAATCAAAGTTGCTGATTACTTTATCAGTGTTCTTGAAGCACCAGCCCTTAACATGGGTGTCTTCGTAGGGATTATCTCAGGTTTTGTAGGGGCAACTGCCTATAACAAATACTACAACTACCGTAAACTTCCAGACGCACTTTCATTCTTTAATGGGAAACGTTTTGTACCATTTGTTGTTATCTTACGTTCAACAATTGCAGCGATTGCACTTGCTGCTTTCTGGCCAGTAGTTCAAACAGGTATCAATAGCTTTGGTATTTGGATTGCCAACTCACAAGAAACTGCACCAATTCTCGCACCATTCTTGTATGGTACCTTGGAACGTTTGCTCTTGCCATTTGGTCTTCACCACATGCTCACTATCCCAATGAACTATACAGCTCTTGGTGGAACATACGAAATCCTTACTGGAGCAGCAAAAGGTACACAAGTATTTGGTCAAGACCCACTTTGGCTTGCTTGGGTGACAGACCTTGTTAACCTTAAAGGTTCAAATGCTGACCAATACCAACACCTTCTTACAACTATCACTCCAGCTCGTTTCAAAGTTGGTCAAATGATCGGTTCATTCGGTATCTTGATGGGTGTCATCGTTGCTATCTACCGCAATGTTGATGCTGACAAGAAACACCAATACAAGGGTATGATGATTGCGACAGCCCTTGCAACATTCTTGACAGGGGTTACTGAACCTATCGAGTATATGTTTATGTTTATCGCAACGCCTCTTTACCTAGTGTATGCTCTTGTTCAAGGTGCTGCCTTTGCTATGGCGGATATTGTTCACCTTCGTATGCACTCATTCGGTTCAATTGAATTCTTGACTCGTACTCCGCTAGCTATCAACGCTGGTCTTGGTATGGATATTATTAACTTTATCTGGGTAACTGTCCTCTTTGCAGTGATCATGTACTTCATTGCCAACTTCATGATTAAGAAATTCAACTATGCAACTCCAGGACGTAACGGAAACTATGAAACTGCTGAAGGAGCATCAGAAGATGCAGCTCCAGGTGAAACAAAAGTTGCCGCTGCTTCTCAAGCTGTAAATATCATTAACCTTCTTGGTGGTCGTGCAAACATCGTAGATGTAGATGCATGTATGACTCGTCTTCGTGTAACTGTTAAGGATGCAGATCGCGTTGGTACTGAGGAAGAATGGAAAGCAGAAGGAGCTATGGGACTTGTCATGAAAGGACAAGGTGTCCAAGCTATCTACGGACCAAAAGCTGACGTGTTGAAATCTGATATCCAAGATATCCTTGACTCAGGTGAAGTAATTCCTGAAACTCTTCCAAGTCAAATGACAGAAGCTCAACAAAATACTGTACATTTTAAAGGTGTAACTGAGGAAGTCTACTCAGTAGCTGACGGTCAAGTCATTGCCTTGGAACAAGTGAAAGACCCAGTTTTTGCTCAAAAAATGATGGGTGATGGTTTTGCAGTAGAACCAGCCAATGGAAATATCGTATCTCCAGTTACAGGCACTGTATCAAGTATCTTCCCTACAAAACATGCTCTTGGTCTTGTGACTGAAGCAGGTCTTGAAGTACTCGTTCACATCGGTTTGGATACTGTAAGTCTTGAAGGTAAACCATTCACAGTTCACGTTTCTGAAGGACAAAAGGTTGCTGCTGGTGATCTTCTTGTCACAGCTGACTTGGATGCTATCCGTGCAGCAGGTCGTGAAACTTCAACAGTGGTTGTCTTCACAAATGGTGAAGCTATTAAATCAGTTAAATTAGAACAAACAGGTTCTCTTGCAGCTAAAACAGCAGTTGCTAAAGTAGAATTGTAATATACTTGAGGTTGGAAGCTGTTTTCCAACCTCTTGTTTTAGGAGAAAAGCATGAAATTTTTAACACTCAATACCCACAGTTGGATGGAGAAGGAAGCAGAGGAAAAATTCCAGCTCTTGCTCCAGGATATTCTTGAAAAAGACTATGATTTGATTTGTTTCCAAGAAATCAATCAAGAAATTACTTCTCCAGAAGTGGAGGTTGATCATCTTTATCAAGCTTTACCAGCGGCAGAACCCATTCATCAAGACCACTATGTGAGACTTTTAGTTGAAAAATTGTCTGAGAAAGGGAAGAATTACTACTGGACTTGGGCTTACAATCATATCGGCTATGACCGCTACCATGAAGGTGTGGCAATCTTATCTAAAACGCCTATTAAGGCGCGTGAAATTTTAGTGTCAGATGTAGATGATCCAACGGACTACCATACTCGCCGTGTCGCCTTGGCAGAGACAGTGGTTGAAGGCAAGGAGCTTGCTCTTGCAAGCGTCCATCTCTCTTGGTGGGATAAAGGTTTCCAGGAGGAATGGGCACGATTTGAGGCTGTGCTGAAAGGTTTGAACAAACCTCTGATTTTAGCAGGTGATTTCAATAACCCAGCTGGTCAGGAAGGCTACCAAGCGATTTTAGCTAGTCCTCTAGAGTTACAAGATGCTTTTGAAGTTGCTAAGGAGAGAAGCGGTAGCTATACCGTTCCACCAGAAATTGATGGTTGGAAAGGCAATGCCGAACCGCTTCGAATTGACTATGTCTTTACAACGAAAGAGTTAGAAGTAGAAAGCTTGCATGTAGTTTTTGATGGTCAGAATAGTCCGCAAGTCAGTGACCACTATGGTTTGAACGCGGTATTAAATTGGAAATAAAAGCAAAAAATGAAAGGGAGGGATTCCTTTCATTTTTTTACAAAAATCCCTATAATTACTATTTTGGAGAAGGAGTTTTTTTGTATATTTGTATATTATGAGAAAATATCCACAAATAAATTTTTAAAAATTTACGGTCAAAAAAATCGATAATATCAACTATTTATGATAAAATGGAAGTGATGAAATAAAAGGAGGACTGGAATGTTTTTTCAGGATAGAAAGATAAAATATTCAATCCGCAAATTGTCAGTTGCTACTGTGTCACTTGCGATTGGATTTTTGTTTGCACCTGCGGCTATTGGAGCCGCTCAAGTAGCTCAAGCAGATGAGCTTACGACTACTGAACAAGTGGAGAATAAGGCAGAGAATCAGGTCTCAGTGGGCTCTTCTGCAACAGAGCAAGCAGAATCCCAGAAAGAAAGCCAAGTTGCTTTGAAGTCTGCTGCACCTGCTGCGACAGAGACAAGTCAAGCAACAGATTCGACTGCTTTTAAAAATGCTCAGGCAGCTACAGGAGCTAGCCAGCCAGCTGCAGCCACTGCTCAACCAGCATCAGTAAATGCTAGTCTAAACAAGAGCACTTTAGAGAACTACCTCAAAAACTTGCGCAGCAAGGACTTTTCAAGTAAGACAGACGATAGTCTAGAAATCTTGAATGGCGTAATGACGGCTGCTGATGGTGTGCTTCAAACTGCAACAAAGCAAGAAGAAATTGATAAAGTTTATCGCAATTTAGTGACTTTTGTTAATTCTGGTCTTCGTGATAAAAATCCGAAGTTCATCCCAGATCAGGATAAAACTCCTCGCTCGGCACTTTATGAGTTTGAAAGTGCTACACCAGGAAAAACAACTCCGCTTACTCTGAACTACTTGAAGCCAGAAGACACAAAAATCTACAAAAAGGGCGATAAAGTAAAGGCCATCCAGCCAACTGAAACAACTTATGTAGAGTATGATGGAAGTGGTAGATGGACCTTTAAGGGCTATGACCATGATAGTCAGGTGATTGACAAAGATGATGTTTTCTTCACAGGTAAGTGGGAATATACACCAACACCATACAAGGCTACCTATAGAGCAGTTAATGGCTCACCTGGGAAAACTCCGCCATCTTATGTTGCAAATTGGAGCCCAGAAGATAAAAGAAGATTTGCTGAGGGTGAAGTAGTAAAAGCACAAGAATTTCACTATGTTTTTTATACTTCAGAAGAATACCCTAACCGAAAAGGCTATTGGGCTTTGACTGGCTTTGATGCTCCAAGTAAAGTGGCAAACAATGGCGATGTAGAGTTCGTAGGAACTTGGAAATACTTTGAGGATGTCACTGTATCCTACAAGCCTATGAACCAGCACGATTTTGATAATTTTTATCATTTACCAAGTAGTCCTAAGACCTCACGTGACGAATATAAATTACCTCTTCCTAAGGAGATAAAAGATCTAGAAAGTAAGCTATACGATTACAAGCTTTCTCTCAATCAGTTTGATAAACGTGATGAGTATTTACCTAAAGATATACTGGATACGCGAGCAGCCTTGCTTCGCTACGATGAAGTTCAAGGTGTCTACAAACCCTTTTATGATGCGGAAAATGAAGGAAATTGGACCTTTGAGGAAGATGTAGTAGATTTAACCTTCAGTCGTGAACTAGAGCGGGCGGCTACATATGGGGAAATACCAAAAGTTACAATACCATTGATGTTTAAATTTACACCAGTTCCTCGGAAACCGACTTATGAGTTTGTCAGTGGAACGGCTGGCAAAGAACTACCTGCTGAGATCAATAATCTGAAGCCTGTTTATATGGATGAGTGGGCGTATGCAGATAGAAAGAAATACCCGAAAGGCAAGGATATAGTTCAGTCTGTTAGACCAATTCAAGAAACCTATGAAGATAAGGACAAGAAGGGGACTTGGCACTTTAAAGGCTACGATTTTACTAAAAAACCAGTGAGCGACTGGGAGCACGATGGATGGAATCTCAAGTTCACAGGTACTTGGACATTTGAAGAGAAAAAGTACCCAGAAAACTATGAGTATGTCAGCAAAGACCCTAGCCTAGCTCTACCAGATGGACTCAGAACCTTCCCGCCAATCAGCACAGAGACATATGTTGATGGTGCTACTGTTCAGGCAAAAAAACCTGAGAAGACGACTTACATGGACTTTGAGAATAAAGGTACTTGGAAATTTGAAGGCTATGACAAGGATAAAAAGGTAGTCAATAAAGCTGGCGTCCTCTTTACAGGTAGCTGGTCCTTCACACCACACAGAGATAAGACAGTTTCCTTTGACTTTGTGAGTGATACTCCAGGGAAGACCATTCCTGATGATTTGAAGGCCCAAATCCCTGCTCCTATCACGACTTCTCCATCAGATTATTCTGCCAATGTCTTTAATGAAATTCAATATCTCAGTTCATACGTCGATAATGAAAATGATGGTACATGGGTTGCTCAGCAGATTCCTCAGCGAGAGGAGGAAGTTGAGAAACCAGCTGACGATGAGGATTCTACCTACACGGTTCATTGGAAATTTTTACCGACCAAGCATAGTGTTTACTATGACTTCTATACAGATTCAAAAGATGATTCTGGTCAAACGATCTATCCGCCATCAACTTTGTATAATCTAATCACTTACGAAAGAGAATTTGTCAAGGGTGAAAAAGCTCGCGTTAAAATGCCATCTAAAACAAGATTTGAGGATCCTGATGGCAGAGGAACTTGGGTCTTTGATGACTACTATGAAGATGATAATACGACTATTTCTCCACGTGTGAAAACAGTCGAGGCAGGAGACGTTATCTTTAGAGGGAAATGGATTTTGGTTCCTACCAATCAGTCTGATACGATCTATAGGGTAGAGTATAAATTTACTAACTCGACTCCTGCTTATCCTCTTCCAAATAAGATTCGCGAGATGCTTCCAGCTGGCACTGATTTCGTTGCACGAGCTGACGATTACAAAGATGCAAGCAAACTTGACACCACCACAGTAACTGTTCCGACAGGTACATGGACCTTCCATGGTTTTGATGCGGATAAATACGGAAAAGCTATTGCAGATACGAAAGTGAAGACCATTACAGGATCTTGGAGCTTTACGCCAAATGGTATAGACTATCAGTTCCAATCAACTAATCCTGATTTTGTATTACCAGATCATATCACCAAGTTGACTCCGAAAAACCCAATTGATTATAAGATGGGCGGTCTGTTCCTTACAGAAGTAGACGCTGAACAACCAAGTGAAACGACTTATGTTGACACAGCAAACAAGGTAACTTGGACATTTGCAGGATACGATAAAGAAAAAATCGTTGTAGGAAAAGGCAGACAGACTTTCCTTGGAAGCTGGGTACCTACTCCAAATCCAGAATATGTATTCAAATCTTCTGACGCACGTGTTCCATTGCCACAAAGTATTTTGGGAATGCTTCCAAATGATGAGGCTTCTTATAAGGTTGGTGACACCATTGTAGCCAAACAACCTGCTGAAGAATCAGTAGTTGAAGAAGAAAAAGACTATGTCTGGACCTTCAAAGGTTACGATCAGAAGAATGCGACCTATAATGGCAAGCGCGTGACATTTACAGGTATCTGGGAAGCAACGCCTAGACCGCATCATGTAAGCTATACTTTTGAAAGCGAAACGGCTGGTGTTGATTTGCCTGAATTTATCCAGAAGAAAGCACCAAAAGACAGCTCAACTTACTTCAATGGGACGAGAGTTTTTGCAGAAGAGCCGACAACAAAGACTCACAAAGATGATGTGAACGATGGTACCTGGACTTTCCTTGGTTACGATGCCAAAAGTAAGTTTGTGAAAAAAGCTGATTTGACTTTCACAGGTAAATGGGCCTTTAAAGCTAACAAGTACCAAGCTACTTATCGCTTCGAGAGCGCAACGGCAGGTAAAGCTCTTCCAGCGGAAATCACAGGTTGGACCCCAAGCGACAGTGCAACTTATGAGAATGGTAACTCTGTTTCAGCTAAGCAACCAGCGCAAGCGACCTACACAGACCCAGTGAACGATGGCACATGGACCTTCAAGGGTTACGACGCAGCTAGCGCTGTAGTCAACAAGGCTAATGTTGAATTTGTAGGAAAATGGTCCTTTGAAGCTAACAAGTACCAAGCTACTTACCGCTTCGAGAGCGAGACAGCAGGTAAGACTCTTCCAGCAGCCATCGCAGCCTTGACTCCAAGCGACAGTGCAAGATATGTGAATGGTGCCTCTGTTTTCGCTCAACAACCATCCCAAACCACATACACAGATACTGTGAACGACGGCACCTGGACCTTCAAGGGTTACGACGCAGCTAGCGCTGTAGTCAACAAGGCTAATGTTG
>CAURVH010000009.1:0-52594 GCA_963528645.1 uncultured bacterium | reverse complement strand
CTTTTGTACGAGCAAATTTAACTGTACGAAGTTTCATAACGAAATCATCAACGAACTCTTGGATTTCTGATTCAGTAAATGTACCACGAGCAAGGTCACGTTCTGCAAAGATATCCAATACGATTGGCACACGTCCTAGAGATGTAGCAGCACCGTTGATCACACGGCAGACAGCCATGAAGGCGATGTTAACCCATTGGATTGCTTCTTTCGTGTTCATCGCTGGTTTGCGGACATCAACTCCGTAAAGGTCACCCAAGCGAACAACTTGTTGCAAAGCTTGGTATTGAAGGTTTACTTCTTCACGAAGACGGATTGTTTCTTCGTCAATTTCTTTAATTGCATTCCAGTCGTTGACTTTTTCTTGCATCAAGTAGTCTGCACCGTAAAGAGCAAGACGTGCGTAAACACCGATGATACGTCCACGTGAGTAGGCATCTGGAAGACCAGTTACAGTGTGAGCGTGACGAGCACGACGAATGTTTGAAGTGTAGGCACGGAAGATACCATCGTTAACTGTTGTTACGTATTTAGTGAAGATTTCGTGAACAGCTGGATCTGGTTCGTATCCATTTTCTTTCAAAGTCGTTTCAGCCATACGGATACCACCTTTTGGCATGAAGTTCAATTTGAAGAGTTCATCGTTTTGGATACCGAAAATCAATTCGTTTTCTTTGTCGATAAATCCAGCAGGAATATCAGCAATAGATGTTGGACGAGTGTCCATTGGGAAACGAGTTTCTTCGTAGTGAGCCTTAGTTTCTTCTACAATCTTTTTGATGTGAAGTGAACGTTCTGTTGGTCCTGCAAGGAAGCTTTCGTCTCCATCGTAAGGTGTGTAGTTAGCTTGAACGAAGCGTGATACACTTGCTTTTTCTTTCCAATCTACGCCTTTGAAGCCTTCCCAAGCTTTGTCAAAAATGTCTTGTGCTTCAACAACTGTCTTAACAACCATGTTAATGTCCTCATTTTTCTTTCTAGCAACAGTCATCTGTTACATTCATGAGACCAGTATACCATACAGTAACCGATTTCAACAAGCGAAAAAAGGCTTTTTTATCACTTTCTTTTCTAATACAGTCTGTTTATCGGCGCAATCTGTGTTATATATTTGAAAGAATGAGTACTCTTTTCCATTTTTTCAGAAAAAAAGGTATAATGAATAGAAAATGGCGCTAGAAAGGAGCAAAAATGCTCATATTTCCATTGATTAATGATTTGTCCAGAAAAATCATCCATATCGATATGGATGCATTTTTTGCTGCAGTGGAAATACGAGACAATCCTAAGTTAAAAGGAAAACCTGTCATTATTGGGAGCGATCCCAGACAAACAGGCGGACGAGGAGTTGTGTCTACTTGTAGCTACGAGGCACGAGCCTTTGGCATTCACTCTGCCATGAGTTCTAAAGAAGCTTATGAGCGTTGTCCTCAAGCCGTCTTTATCTCGGGAAATTATGAAAAATACAAAACTGTGGGACTTGAGATTCGAGCTATTTTTAAACGCTATACTGATTTGATTGAACCGATGAGTATTGACGAAGCCTACTTGGATGTGACGGAAAATAAACTCGGTATCAAGTCAGCTGTCAAAATAGCTCGTCTCATCCAACAGGATATCTGGCAGGAACTACACTTAACTGCTTCTGCTGGCGTTTCTTACAATAAATTCCTAGCTAAAATGGCTAGTGACTATCAAAAGCCGCATGGTTTAACAGTTATCCTCCCAGATCAGGCTGAGGATTTTCTCAAACAAATGGACATTGCTAAATTCCACGGTGTGGGCAAAAAAACAGTTGAACGGCTTCATGAAATGGGCATTTATACTGGTGAAGACTTATTGGATGTCTCAGAAGTCACTTTAATCGATCGGTTTGGCAGACTCGGTTTTGATCTTTATCGAAAGGCTCGTGGAATTCACAATTCTCCAGTCAAGTCCAATCGCATTCGTAAGTCCATCGGCAAGGAGAAAACCTATGGTAAGATTCTTCAGGCAGAAGAAGACATCAAAAAAGAGCTGACTCTTCTCTCTGAAAAAGTTGCTCTCAATCTCAGTAAACAAGACAAAGCCGGAAAAATCATTATCCTAAAGATTCGTTACGCTGACTTCTCCACTCTAACTAGGCGGAAAAGCCTCTCACAAGCAACACAGGACGCTAGCCAGATTTCTCAAACCGCCCTTCAACTTTACGAAGAACTAGCCGAAAAAGAGAAAGGCGTTCGTTTACTAGGAATTACAGTGACAGGATTTTAAAAAGCTTGAAGGAAAATTCCCTCAAGCTTTTTCTTATACAAATAAACGCACAAAACTATAGAGCAACAAAACGCTACCGAGTACGATACGGTATTTACCAAAGAGTGTAAAGTCGTGTTTCTTCACATAGCTGGTCAAGAAACGAATGGCAACCATGCTGACCGCAAAGGCAACACCCATAGCAACCAAGAGCAAGAACAGTTGTCCAAAACTCAAGAGTTGACCTGCTTTAATAAATTTGAAAATCTTTAAAGCACTGGCTCCGAACATAACAGGAATTCCGAGATAGAAGGTAAACTCTGTTACGACAGAGCGGCTCGTTCCATTTAACAAACCACCAACAATCGTCGCACCTGAACGGCTCGTTCCTGGGAAGAGGGCGAGGACTTGGAAGAGTCCAATGTAAAGGGCTGTTTTATAAGGCAACTTGTCTAACTCTGTTACTGTTGGTTCAACGGCTTGCGCCTTATTTCGTTTTTCAAGATAGATAAAGGCAACACCATAGATAATCAACATGATTGCAACCGAAACCATGTTATGGAAGTTGGCATCAAACCAATCATCTAGTTTAAAAACCAATAGTAAAGGCAAGGTTGCAACGAGAACTTTTGACCACAATTGCCAAGTTCGACGAACTTCTACCTTAGTTTTACCAGGTTTGAAAGGATTAAGCTTGTTAAAGTAAATCACCATAACTGCTAAAATAGCTCCCAGCTGAATGACAACATTAAACATAGACATGAAGGCTTCATTCTGGTCCTTGTATTGTACAAATTCTTCAACCAGGATCAAGTGGCCAGTACTTGATATAGGCAACCATTCTGTAATTCCTTCAACAATCCCAAAAAAGATTGACTTCAAAATTTCAATAAAATACATACATTACTCCTTTTTCTGTCCTCTATTATAGCATAATTTCGGATGTTGTGATAGATTTTTTCTAGAAGGCTCCGATACTACCACCGCCTCCGCCTCCTGAGAATCCTCCGCCAGAACTTCCACTTCCAGAAGAGACGGAGTAGGTACTTGCTGTGTTTGCAATACTAGCATAGTGACTCATTTGAGCAGTTGAGTTATAAAACATACTGTGCCAGCCATAAGCTACGTAAAGATTGATATCTGGGTTCTCAACTTGAATCTGATAAGATTTCATCAAATGACTCACCTTGTCCGCATAACCAAATAAAGTAGCATAGACAAGGAGGCGATTCCAAAGAACAATACTTTCTAATTCTGCCTTGTCTAGGTGAGCGATATCGCGAAGCATGTTTTCAAAACTAGTCCAGAGATAGTATGCTTCTAGTCCTTCTTCGTTTAAAACACCATCACGAGTATCAAATCGTGTCGTCCAATAATAGACGGCAGCTAACATCAAGCTCACAAACCCAAGGATAGGAAGTGGTAGAGAAAGGTACCCGTGAGCATCCAAACTATACAAGAACCAGCCAAAACCAACGAAAGCAGGTAGAAGCGTAGAGACACCTATCGTCAATCGCAAGATTTTTTCTCCATTACTCAGTGGACGATAATAATCTGGAAGTTGCAAAGAGGAAACCCGCTTTCTCACCCCATCCTGCATCTGCTTCAGAGCTTGCTCGAAAGAAGACTTAAGCTTACGTCCCGTTTTCTGAATCCGTTTTTCATCAGTTGCTTTTGCACCTTGGTAAAGACTAGTTGACACTTGGTAATCTGCAAACAAATCTGAAACAAGCACTTCTTCTCTTCCTGAAAAAGCCAAATTAAGGCAATCTTTTTCAAAACTTGCTAATCCTTTTTCTTTTACGACTTTTAGACGGACCTCGTCTCCATTTGAGATGATTGAAACATTTCCACGGTCAATCACATCCAATAAAGTTGCCTGAACGAGTTGGTCAAAGGTGAACTTCCCTCCTCCCTTGGTCAAGGGACTGACTTCCTCTAAAGAAGTGGAGTAAACAGCTTCCGATAAAACCATCGGTTCTAAGTCCATTGGCGGTTCATAGAGACGGTGATTTTTGGCATATTTCTTTGATGGGGAGGTTTTTCTTCTGTAAATGCAGTAGAAAATAACACTAAAGACTAAAGAAAGCGAAAGTAGCAAAGGGATAATCCACGTAACCAGAGCTTTGCTTTGAGCTTTTTCAGCAGTAATGGATTCCTCTATTTTTTCAAATTCTGCTAAACGATTGCCTTTCAATCCCTGATCCAAAGCTGTTCCAAAATCTTTTCTAGGCCAATAGGCATGCAATTCAACCCCACGCTGACGAGGTAGGTTCTGTAAATAAACACGATAATCACTATCTATCTTCTCTACCTTGCCCTCTGTAAAGAGTTTCCCTGTATGAAAGAAAAGTTTTTCTGCTCCATTAAAGCCCATTACTCGAAACTCAAAATTTTCGATGGGTTCTGAACTATCCGTCAAGGGTTGCCAATTAAGTTCCGCGATATCATCATATAGAAATAGGAGATTTTTTAGTTGCCATGTGATTACCACTTCAACGGTATCCCCCTCTTGACCTGGATTATACACTTTTACAGTATAACCTCCCGATTCTTCTATCACTTCACTATTGACATCCTCAATGGCGCTAGTATTTTTCCATACCTGAACCTTTGGACTGGAATCTATTTCAAAGCCCTTTGGCATCTTACCAGCACGGCCAAGTCCTACTAGTTGTCCATTAAAGTCTTCATCAAAATAATAGACTACTTTCTCCCTAAATTCTGCTGTATTATCTGCATGAATATACAAATTACCTTGATAAGAGCGAATCTTGAAATCAACCGCAAAAACAGAGAGTGGTAAAATACAAAACAAGCTAAATAAAAGCAAGAAAAAAGTCTTTTTCACAACACAATCCCCCTTTTTATCTTTGCTATCATTATATCATTTTTTATAAGTAAAGGCTTACTTGTATTGAAAATCTCACTATTTTTCGATACAATAGAGAGAAGTCATTTTTAGACTAGAAATAGGAGAAAACATGAAAAAATTATGCTTATCTATCCTTGCTAGCCTAGCCCTTACACTGGGACTAGTTAGCCAGGTCCAAGCTGACGAATATTTACGCATCGGGATGGAGGCAGCTTACGCCCCCTTCAACTGGACCCAAGACGATGATAGTAACGACGCTGTCAAAATTGACGGTACCAACCAATATGCCAACGGCTACGATGTTCAAATTGCTAAAAAGATTGCCAAAGACCTAGGCAAGGAACCTTTAGTCGTTAAAACCAAGTGGGAAGGACTTGTTCCTGCTCTTACTTCTGGCAAAATCGATATGATCATTGCCGGTATGAGCCCAACGGCTGAACGCAAACAAGAAATTGCCTTTTCAAGCAGTTACTATACTAGTGAACCTGTTCTATTGGTCAAAAAGGATTCTGTCTATGCCAACGCCAAATCTTTAAACGATTTTAGCGGAGCAAAAATCACGTCTCAACAAGGCGTTTACCTTTATGACTTGATTTCCCAAATCCCAGGTGCCAAGAAGGAAACAGCCATGGGGGATTTTGCTCAGATGCGTCAAGCACTTGAAGCAGGTGTCATCGATGCCTATGTTTCAGAACGACCTGAAGCCCTGACCGCTGAATCTGCCAACTCCAAATTCAAGATGGTCCAGCTTGACAAGGGCTTTGAAACCGGAGAAGAAGACACAGCTATTGCCATTGGTCTTCGCAAGGACGATAGTCGCATCAGCCAAATCAATGCCAGCATCGAAACCATTTCTAAGGACGAACAAGTAGCTCTCATGGATCGGATGATCAAAGAGCAACCAGTGGAGGCGACAACAACGGAGGAAGAAAGTAGCTTCTTTAGTCAAGTCGCTAAAATTCTTTCCGAAAACTGGCAACAACTCTTGCGTGGTGCCGGCATCACACTCTTGATCTCCATTATCGGGACCATCGCAGGGCTTATTATCGGGCTTGCAATCGGAGTCTTCCGTACTGCTCCACTATCTGAAAGCAAGGCCATCTATGGCTTGCAAAAACTACTTGGCTGGATTCTCAATGTCTATATTGAAATTTTCCGTGGTACGCCTATGATCGTTCAATCGATGGTTATCTACTACGGTACAGCACAAGCCTTCGGAATCAATCTCGATCGTACACTGGCTGCTATCTTCATCGTCTCAATCAATACTGGTGCCTACATGACAGAAATCGTCCGTGGAGGTATCCTAGCAGTCGACAAGGGGCAGTTTGAAGCCGCAACGGCTCTTGGTATGACCCATAATCAGACCATGCGCAAGGTTGTCCTCCCTCAGGTTGTTCGCAATATCTTACCTGCTACTGGTAATGAGTTTGTCATCAATATCAAAGATACCTCTGTACTGAATGTTATCTCTGTGGTAGAACTCTACTTCTCTGGTAATACTGTGGCCACCCAAACTTATCAATACTTCCAGACATTTACAATCATCGCCGTGATTTACTTTGTCCTCACCTTCACAGTGACCCGTATCTTGCGCTTCATCGAAAGACGCATGGACATGGATACCTACACTACAGGTGCTAATCAAATGCAAACGGAGGACTTGAAATAATGAATCAACCCATTCTTGAAATTAAACACCTCAAAAAATCCTATGGACAAAATGAAGTCTTAAAAGACATCTCTCTGTCAGTCCACAAAGGAGAGGTTATCTCCATCATCGGGAGCTCAGGAAGCGGAAAATCAACCTTCCTACGTTCTATCAACCTACTTGAAACACCTACTGAGGGGGAAATTCTCTATCGCGGAGAAAACGTCCTTGCAAAAGGCTATGACCTTACTCACTATCGTGAAAAGCTCGGAATGGTTTTTCAATCCTTCAATCTCTTTGAAAATCTCGATGTTCTCGAAAATACGATCGTCGCCCAAACGACTGTCCTTAAACGAGAACGCTCTGAAGCTGAAAAAATTGCCAAAGAAAATCTTGAAAAAGTTGGCATGGGAGAACGCTATTGGCAAGCCAAACCAAAACAACTCTCTGGTGGCCAGAAGCAACGTGTGGCCATCGCACGCGCCCTCTCCATGAATCCTGACGCCATCCTTTTCGACGAACCAACATCTGCCCTTGACCCAGAAATGGTCGGTGAAGTCCTTAAAATCATGCAAGACCTGGCTCAAGAAGGCCTGACTATGATCGTCGTCACCCACGAAATGGAGTTCGCCCGCGATGTCTCACACCGTGTCATCTTTATGGATAAGGGTGTCATTGCCGAAGAAGGCAAGCCAGAAGACCTCTTCACGAACCCTAAAGAAGAACGAACGCGAGAATTTCTTCAGCGCTATCTCAACTAACAAGCAAAGACTGCATAAAATATGTAGTCTTTTTACTAACTCTTTTCAAAACAAAAGGCAGATCCATTTTAAGAATCTGCCTGTAAGCCTAGTTTAATCTTCAAATTTTTCATGATTCTTGTCATAAAAATCAATTAAGCCTAGAGCTGTTTCAAATGAAATATTTTTCACTTTTGCACGACCTTGTGCCAAAGCAATAATTGACATTTCACGTGCATTTGTTTCCTTAGAGATACGGTAACCTGTGATTTTCTTATCACGAACCCAGCCAACAACTGATTCTACTTTTTCAAAGTTTGATTTAGCCATGTTCTTCTCCTATTTTGTTCTTTACGATACTGAAATATATCCATTCTTTTAGGATTATCCAAAAAACATCTACTTATTGAAAACAAATAATGAATTATTATTACTTAGCTTTTAAAGCTGATAATATGCTTGTTCGTATATCTTCAACTCCATCAGGATTTGCTGGTAGGAAGATGGTATTATTGCCCTTATTGTCTGCGAAATTATTCAAAGTATCCAAATACTGATTTGTTAATAGAATGGACATAATCTGGGCTTCCGTGAGTTCAACATTGGCTCCTTTTAATTCTTGAATAGAATCAGCAAGTCCGTCAACAATAGCCTTACGCTGTTCTGCAATCCCTACCCCGTGTAGGCGATCTTTTTCTGCCTCTGCTTCTGCCGCGGTCACAATTTTAATCTTATCTGCTTCTGCAAGTTCTTGCGCAGCGACTCTCTTACGTTGAGCAGCATTGATTTCATTCATTGATTGTTTAACTTCAGCGTCAGGCTCAACCTTCGTAATCAGTGTTTTTACAATGATGTAACCATATGTAGACATTTCTTCTGCTACTTGCTTTTGAACTTCTAATGCAATTTCATCTTTTTTCTCAAATAGTTCATCCAAGGTCAATTTAGGTACAGATGAACGCAAAGCATCTTCAATATAGGATTTGATTTGAGCTTCTGGTCTCATTAGTTTATAGTAAGCATCTGTGACATTATTCTCATTCACTCGATACTGAGTCGCCACATTCATGGTCACAAATACATTATCTTGTGTTTTTGTTTCCACGACGATCTCACTTTGCAATAGACGCAACTGCACCCTGGCTGCAATTCTATCAATTCCAAAAGGCGCTCGTACATGAATACCACTATTACTCAACTTTTGGTATTTACCAAAACGCTCGATAATAGCGACAGACTGTTGCCTTACAACATATACAGAGCTGATAATAATCGCTGATGCAATCAGCACTAGAATAAAGAGAACAAGTAAAACATGTAAAACCATGGGAATCTCCCCCTTTCGTCACCATCATTATAGCATCATTATAGGAAATTGGCAAATAATATGATAGCAAATTTATTTTAGACTAGCATATTATACAAAGTCTCATTTCCGTTCAGATTGATATAAGATGGGTCAAACTTTTCCATCCGATGAATCAAGCCAGCATAATCATGCTTATCAGCAAGAGCAATCCCAATCAATACTGGACCTGTCCCCTTGCTGGCCCGTTTGATATATTCAAAACGAGTGATGTCATCATTGGGCCCCAAAATGTCATTTACAAACTCCCGTAGAGCTCCTGGACGCTGTGGGAAGTTCACAACAAAGTAATGCTTGATGCCATCATAAATCAAGGAACGTTCTTCCATCTCTGGCATACGGTTGATGTCGTTGTTCCCTCCAGAGATGATACAACAAATGGTCTTACCTTTGATATAGTCCGATAGAACTTCCAAGGCTGCAATGCTGGCCGCTCCAGCAGGTTCGGCGACAATTCCTTGCTTGGAATAAAGATCAATCAAGGTCTCCGAAATCAAACCCTCATCTACTCCAATAAGAGTTTCAACATTCTGACGAGTTGCTTCATAAGTCAACTGCCCAACTTTCTGCACCGCTATTCCATCAGCAAATTTGTCAATTTCTTTGAGTTTAACTGGTCCTCCAGCCTCAAAGGCTGCCTTCATCGAACGGGCACCATTGGCTTCTACACCAATTACTTCGATAGCGGGATTGGTTTCTTTGATATAGGTCGAAACCCCTGCAATCAGTCCGCCACCACCTACCGGAACTAGTACTGTATCAAAATCAATAGACTCTTTACGGGCTTCTTCAAGAATTTCATAGGCTACAGTCCCTTGACCAGCCTGAACATGGATATCATCAAAAGGATCAATGAAGGTACGGTTTTCTGACAACGTAAACTCTTGCGCTGCCTTAGCAGAAGCATCAAAGGTATCCCCAACCAACTTGATTGTCACAAACTCTCCACCAAAAAAGCGAACCTGCCCAATCTTTTGTTGCGGTGTTGTGATGGGCATAAAAATTGTTGCAGGAATCTTCATCTCCTTACAAGTATAGGCGACACCTTGGGCATGATTTCCCGCAGAGGCACAGACTACACCACGCTCACGTTCTTCTTTTGATAGTTGAGAAATGGCATAATAGGCTCCGCGAATCTTAAAGGAACGAACACGCTGGGCATTTTCCTTTTTCAAATAAATCTTAGCACCATACTTCTCCGATAAATAATGATCATATTCTAGTGGTGTATCAACTACTACACCACTCAAAACTTTGTGGGCTTTCACCACATCTGTTGCACTTAGCATGTCTCCTCCTCAAATACTTTACAAGGTAAAAAGCGAGTTAGGTACCCCCCAACTCGCCTTCTGTTTTTATTCTAAGAATTAGTTATAGATTTTGAAAGCATCGTCATCGTTTTTACCAACGAATGGCATTGCTTTACGTAGTTCTGCACCGACTTTTTCAATTTCAAGGTTAGCTGCTTGTTCACGGTAAGCAGTGAGTTTTGGACGACCAGCCTTGTAGTCATTTACAAAGTCATTTGCAAATTTACCATTTTGGATATCTGCCAAAACAGCTTTCATGTTTTCTTTAACTTGCTCAGTAATCACACGTGGACCTGATACATAGTCACCGTATTCAGCAGTGTTTGAAATAGATTGACGCATTTTCTTGAATCCACCTTCATAAATCAAGTCAACGATCAATTTCATTTCATGAAGAACTTCAAAGTAAGCCAATTCTGGGGCATAGCCTGCTTCTGTCAAGACTTCAAAACCTGCTTCGATAAGGGCAGTCAAACCACCACAAAGTACAGCTTGTTCACCAAACAAATCTTCTTCAGTTTCTTCTTTGTAAGTTGTTTCAAGCAAACCAACACGAGCTGCCCCAACACCTTTACACCAGTCCATAGCAATGTTTTTCGCATTTCCTGTTGCATCTTGGTAAACTGCGTAAAGAGCTGGAACACCAAATCCTTCTTCATAAGTACGACGTACCAAGTGTCCTGGTCCTTTAGGAGCACACATAAAGACATCTACATCTGCAGGAACTTTGATAAATTCAAAGTGAATGTTGAAACCATGAGCAAATCCAACTGCATTTCCAGCTTCCAAGTTTGGAGCGATTTCTGCTTCGTACAATTCTTGTTGAATTTCGTCTGGTGCCAAGATCATGATAACGTCAGCCAATTTAGTTGCTTCTGCTACTGTGTAAGTGTCAAATCCGTCTTCTTTTGCTTTGTCAAAAGATTTACCTGGACGCACACCGATGATGACATCACGACCTGAATCGCGCAAGTTTTGCGCATGCGCATGTCCTTGTGAACCATAACCGATAACGGCGATTTTTTTACCGTCAAGCGCTGCTACTTTAACATCTTTTTCGTATTCCATTTGAACTGCCATAGTTTTTCTCTCTTTTCTATTATTTATTGCCTCTTAGGCGGTTTTAACAAATTTAAGTTATTTTTTTATACTCAATGAAAATCAAAGAGCATTAGTCGCGGGTAAATCCAGTTGCACCCGTACGAGCGATATTTTTAATACCGTATGGTCGAATCACTCGCAATAAAGCTTCACTCTTTTCAGCATTTCCAGTCATCTGAATAGTGATGGAGCTTGGCGCCACATCAACTACCGTTGCACGGAAAGGTTGGATAATAGCCAAGATTTCTGCACGCTTCTCAGCAGGAGCAGATACCTTCACCAAGATAACTTCTCTTTCCAAGTGTGGCTTATCCGTGATATCTCGAATGCGAATCACATCAATCTGACGATTGAGTTGCTTGATAATTTGCTCTACTTCATCATGAGATGCTACATCAATAATGATGGTGATGCGAGATACATTGGGGTTCTCCGTCGCACCAACTGAGATACTCTCAATATTGACTTGACGACGAGAAAGGACACCTGTAAAGCGATTGAGGACTCCTGAACGATTTTGTAGTTTTGCTGTTAACATTCTACGCATGGAACTTCACCCCCAACATCTCATGATTGCTCTTACCAGCTGGTACCATCGGTAAGACCTGTTCCTTACGAGAAATATCCACCTCGATAAACATCGGCACATCCTCCAGAATGGATTCTAGATCCTTCTCTATCGTCTCTGGATTATCAAATTTATAGTTTTTGATGCCGTAAGCCTGTGCCATCAGCTGGAAGTCAGGAAGTGTATCAAAGACTGACTCAGAAGTTCTACCCTCATAGAAGGATTCCTGCCACTGGCGAACCATTCCTAGTGAGTGATTGTTCAACATCACGACCTTAATCGGCACCTTGTAGATGTTTAGGATTGCCAGTTCTTGGTTGGTCATTTGGAAACCACCATCACCGACAAAAAGGATAACTTCTTTTTCTGGATTGGCAATCTTGGCTCCGATAGCTGCAGGAACCCCGAATCCCATGGTACCCAAACCACCTGAAGTGACTAACTGACGCTCATTTTGGTAAGGATAATACTGAGCTGTCCACATTTGATGTTGCCCTACGTCTGTGACAACAATGGCATCTCCATTCGTCAACTCGCCGATGCGTTCGATTACTGCCTGCGGTTGAACCACACGTTCTTTCTTATCATAAGAACGAACACGATTCTTGTCCTTGGTAACTTTGTCAATCCACTTTTCAGTATTGTTATGAACAGTTGGTTCTGCTAAAAGCATCTGCAAAGCTTTCTTAGCGTCCCCGACCACTGGAA
Source organism: uncultured bacterium (assembly GCA_963528645.1). Lineage (GTDB taxonomy): Bacteria > Bacillota > Bacilli > Lactobacillales > Streptococcaceae > Streptococcus. Next base: position 40,043 of record CAURVH010000009.1, on the reverse strand, counting down.
TATCTGCACTGATAATCTTACCAATCTCAGCTGGGTCAATGTCGATATGAGCAACCTTGGCATTTTTAGCAAAGGTCTTAGGATTTCCAGTCAGGCGGTCATCGAAACGGCAACCAATACTAATCATAAAGTCCGCTTCGGTCATTGCAATGTTGGCCGCGAAAGAACCGTGCATACCTCCCATTCCTAGGAAGAGCGGATGGCTAGTCGCAATCGTACCTTGCCCTAAAAGACTGGTCACCACTGGAATTTGGTAACGTTCAGCAAACTCATTGAGCTCAGCAGCTGCTTCTGCATAACTAACCCCGCCACCAGCTAGCAATACGGGTTTCTTAGCCTTAGACAATTGTTTCAAGATTTTCTTGATTTGCATGTCGTTTGGTTCTATCGTCGGTTGGTAGCTTGGTAAATTTACCTCTGGTGAATAGATGAAGTCCGTCTCTAAGGCAGATACATCCTTTGGCAAGTCAATTACAACTGGACCTGGACGACCTGTGGTCGCGATATGGACAGCTTCCGTAATGATACGAGGAATATCTTCCGTCTCACGAACTTGGTAATTGTACTTAGTGATTGGCATGGTAATGCCCACGATGTCTGCCTCCTGAAAGGCATCCTTCCCAATCCCTGCTCGCGCCACCTGACCCGTAAAGACCAAAAGGGGAACGCTATCGCTCATGGCATCCGCAATCCCTGTAATAGCATTCGTTGCTCCCGGTCCACTCGTAACGACGGCAACACCCAACTTTCCAGTTGATTTGGCATAACCTTCAGCTTCATGTAAACACCCTTGCTCATGGCGACCTAAGATGTGGCGGATACCTTTAAAATTATAAATCGCATCATATAAAGGCAAGACAGCCCCACCAGGATAACCAAATATAGTATCAATTCCTAAATCACGAAGGGTTTCCAAAACTAGGTCCGATCCCGTCTTAGGAGCGTCTAAACTGATTTTCTCCATTGTTCCCCTTTCTCTTCTCTTAAAAATAGCTTGTTACTATCATACCATTTTTTCAAAAATTTTCAAGACAAAAGAAGCAATTTTCTGAATTTTCTATCTAAACGTGTTTTTATGAATGCTTTTCCTATTTTTATAAATATGAATAGGGAATTGAACGATTTTATTACTGCCAAATTTAGTTTAGGGTATATTTTTCTAACCTTCCTTGATATAGAACATAAAAAGGAAGCCACTAAGTGACTTCCTTCTAGAGTGAGGACTGATTAGTCTTCACCTTTGTTTTTCTTAATGATTTCTTCTTGTACTGACTTAGGTACATCTTCGTAGTGGTCAAATACCATCATGAATGTACCACGTCCTTGAGATGCAGAACGAAGAACTGTTGCGTAACCAAACATTTCAGCAAGTGGAACGTAAGCACGAACGATTTGGCTGTTACCGTGTGCTTCCATACCATCTACACGTCCACGACGAGCAGTTACGTGACCCATAACATCACCAAGGTTCTCTTCAGGAACAGTGATGGTTACAAGCATCATTGGCTCAAGGATAGCTGGTTGTGCAGTCTTAGCAGCTTCTTTAAGAGCAAGTGAAGCCGCGATCTTGAAGGCAGTTTCAGATGAGTCGACATCGTGGTATGAACCATCGTAAAGCTTAGCTTTAACGTCAACCATTGGGTAACCTGCAAGAACACCGTTAGCCATAGATTCTACCAAACCTTTTTCAACCGCTGGGATAAATTCACGAGGAACCACACCACCGACGATTGCGTTTTCGAATTCGAATCCTTTACCTTCTTCGTTTGGAGTAAATTCAATCCATACATCACCGAATTGACCTTTACCACCAGACTGACGTTTGAAGAATCCACGTGCTTGAGTAGAAGCGCGGAATGTTTCACGGTAAGATACTTGAGGAGCACCTACGTTAGCTTCAACTTTGAACTCACGACGCATACGGTCAACAAGGACATCCAAGTGAAGCTCACCCATACCAGAGATAACTGTTTCACCAGTTTCAACGTTTGTTTCAACGCGGAATGTTGGATCTTCTTCAGCCAATTTTTGAAGGGCGATGCCCATCTTATCTTGGTCAGCTTTAGATTTTGGCTCAACCATCAATTGGATAACTGGTTCTGGAACGTTGATTGACTCAAGGATGATTTTAGCTTTTTCATCTGTCAATGAGTCACCAGTTGTAGTATCTTTCAAACCAACGGCAGCAGCGATATCACCTGAGTAAACAGTGTCAATTTCTTGACGGCTGTTAGCGTGCATTTGAAGGATACGTCCGATACGTTCACGTTTACCTTTAGAAGTGTTCAATACGTATGAACCTGATTGAAGAACACCTGAGTAAACACGGAAGAATGTCAAACGACCTACGAATGGGTCAGTCATGATCTTGAAGGCAAGAGCTGCAAATGGCTCTTCATCAGATGCAGGACGAGTTTCTTCTTCATCTGTATCTGGGTTGATACCTTTGATTGCTGGGATGTCAAGTGGGCTTGGAAGGTAGTCGATAACCGCATCAAGCATCAATTGAACACCCTTGTTCTTGAAGGCAGAACCACACAATACTGGGAAGAATTCAACGTTGATAGTTGCTTTACGGATAGCAGCTTTCAATTCTTCGTTAGTGATTTCTTCACCTTCAAGGTATTTCATCATCAAGTCTTCATCAGTTTCAGCAACTGCTTCAACCAATTTTTCACGGTATTCTTGAGCTTGGTCAAGGTATTCAGCTGGAATATCTTCTTCAAGGATATCTGTACCAAGGTCATTAGTATAGATTTCAGCTTTCATCTTGATCAAGTCGATGATACCGCGGAAGTCATCTTCAGCACCGATTGGCAATTGGATTGGGTGTGCATTTGCTTGAAGACGGTCGTGAAGTGTGCTTACTGAGTAAAGGAAATCAGCACCGATTTTGTCCATTTTGTTAGCAAATACGATACGTGGAACTCCGTACTCAGTTGCTTGGCGCCAAACTGTTTCAGTTTGAGGCTCAACACCTGATTGTGAGTCAAGAACGGTAACCGCACCGTCCAATACACGAAGAGAACGTTGTACTTCGATTGTGAAGTCCACGTGTCCTGGTGTGTCGATGATGTTTACGCGGTGGTTGTTCCATTGAGCTGTTGTCGCAGCAGATGTGATAGTGATACCACGTTCTTGCTCTTGCTCCATCCAGTCCATTTGTGACGCACCTTCGTGAGTTTCACCGATTTTGTGGATTTTACCAGTGTAGTAAAGAATACGCTCAGTAGTTGTTGTTTTACCGGCATCGACGTGAGCCATGATACCGATATTACGAGTTTTTTCAAGTGAAAATTCGCGTGCCATGAGGTTTGTTTCTCCTATTTATTTTTGATTTCTATTCTATTATAACACGATTTTAATAAAAACGGATAGGCAGGACCTACCCGTTCTCAATGTTTATCTTGTTTTTGTTGGTTTCAACTTACGAGATGGTAAAGTTGAATTGAACTCGGGCTAAAGTTAATTAGCCGATTTGAGCCGAAACGGGATGCTGTGTGAAAAAGATAAACTTCCTTGTATTCGTCGAATACTGTGTCAGTTTCCTATTTTCACCTTGCATCCTTACCGTTCCTAGCATCATGATTTAGTTGAACTCAAGCTAAAAGTCTGGAGAAAAAGATGAATCTCATTGGTTGCAATCGCAACCTACTTCGATTCCCTATTTTCTCTGAGACTTTCTTAACGCTTTCGTATCCTATCTTACCAACGGAAGTGTGCGAAGGCACGGTTAGCTTCAGCCATACGGTGAGTGTCTTCACGTTTCTTAACAGCTGCACCAGTGTTGTTAGCAGCATCCAAGATTTCTTTTGCAAGACGGTCTTGCATTGTGTGTTCACCACGAAGGCGAGCGATTGTTACCAACCAACGAAGTCCAAGTGTTGTACGACGTTCTGGACGAACTTCAACTGGGACTTGGTAGTTAGATCCACCAACACGACGTGCACGTACTTCAAGTACAGGCATGATGTTTTCCATAGCTGTTTCAAATACTTCAAGTGCATCGTTGCCAGTAGCTTCTTTGATTTGCTCAAAAGCACCGTAAACGATTGAAGCAGCTGTACCACGTTTACCATCAAGCATAACGCGGTTGATAAGACGAGTAACTAGTTGTGAATTGTAAAGCGGATCTGGCAATACGTCACGTTTTGGAGCTCTATTTTTACGACTCATTTCTCTTTATCCCCTTTCCTTATGCTTTTGGACGTTTAGTACCGTATTTAGAACGGCCTTGTTTACGATCGTTAACACCTGCAGTATCAAGTGCACCACGGACGATATGGTAACGTACCCCTGGAAGGTCTTTTACACGTCCACCACGAAGAAGCACCACGCTGTGCTCTTGCAAGTTGTGTCCGATACCTGGGATGTAGGCAGTAACTTCGATAAGGTTGCTCAAACGTACACGAGCGAATTTACGAAGGGCAGAGTTAGGTTTTTTAGGTGTCATTGTTCCAACACGAGTTGCAACACCACGTTTTTGTGGTGAAGAAACGTTTGTTTGAACTTTTTTATGACTGTTGTAACCAACGTTCAAAGCTGGTGATTTAGATTTTTCTACTTTTGATTTACGCGGTTTGCGAACCAATTGGTTAATTGTAGGCATCTACATTCTCCTGTGTTTTTTTATTTTTGGTGATGATACACTTGGTGACAGCTACCATCTGTGTGTACTTTTGCAACATTTGTCAGCACGTCCCTGTACACTTTTGAGAGACCAAAAGTAAAAAGTACCGTCTATTATTGTAACACAATTTTTCCTTCATTGTCAAGATATTTTTCATTTTTATTCTGATCTTTTAACTCTTTGACACTAGCTTTCACCGCTTCTCTAAACCAAAAAAGGAGGCAATTTGCCTCCTCCTTTCTAGTATGAATTTCCTTCGATTCAAGTTATCATTTCGGAATTTTTTAACCCTTCTTATCAAAGCCAACCTGATTCTTTTGCGATGTTGGCTGCCTCTGTTCGATTGCCAGCATCTAGCTTGGAAAGAATATTGGTGACATAGTTTCGGACGGTTCCGTTTGATAGATAGAGTTGGTCTGCAATTTCTTGGTTAGACAAGCCCTGGGCGATTCCCTTTAAAACAGCGATTTCTTGTTCTGTTAACGGGTTAGGATGCGTCATCACCACTTCCATCAATTCAGGCGAATATTCCTTGCGTCCTTCGAGAACAGTATACAAGGTTTGCATGAGGTCTGCAATGCTTCTTTCTTTCAAGACATAAGCATCCACTCCAGCCTTGACCGCACGTTCAAAATATCCGGGACGTTTGAAGGTCGTCACCACAACCACCTTTGTTTCTAACTTTTCTGCTCGTATCCACTCCAAGACTTCGAGGCCTGTCTTAACAGGCATTTCTACGTCAAGAATGGCGATATCTACTGTCTCTTTTTCTAAAAGTTGGATTGCTTCTTGACCATCCTTGGCTTGTAGGACAGAATCTACATCTGGTTGAAAGGTAAGCAACTGGCACATAGCATCTCGCAACATACTTTGATCTTCTGCAACAAGTAGTTTCATCTTAGTTTCTCTCCTTATAAGGTAGTCGAACCTGCACTTCAGTCGGCTGCTTCTGACTGATCACCTTTACTTCTCCCGAAAATGGAAGGACACGGTCTCGAACGGTATGGAGTTCATCCCCTTTTAGAGAAGCAAAGCCACAGCCATCATCTCTCACTGTCAGAATGAGTTCTTTCTCTGTTCGTTCTAATTTTAAGTAAGCCTTCGACGCTTTGGCATGTTTGATAATATTGGTCACTAACTCAAGCAAAATCATGGAGGCCGTTGACTCCAATTCCTGAGTTAGGCTAGCTGTATCTAGTTGGTGATTGATTTCCGTTTCAATTCCTGCAATTTCCAGCATTTTTTTAACAGTCGCAAATTCAGAAGCAAGGGTTCTTGTTTTAAGATTTTCGATAATTGTACGGACTTCATTCATGGATTCTTTACTGATCTGATGAATTTCTTTTAATTCTTTTTCCACTTGAGGATAGGCCTGCATTTGAAGAAGTTGGAGGGCAAGATCCGTCTTCACACTCAGCATGGCAAAGGTATGGCCTAGACTGTCATGGAGATCCTGGCCGATACGACTGCGTTCATTTTCAGCCAAGAAGAGATTGAGCTTTGCATTTTGCTTTCTCTTTTCTTCTTTTATTTCCTCTGATACTCGAATTCGATAGAGACCAAAGGTAAAAGCATCAGAAAAGACAAAGGTCAGCAAGAAAAAGAGCAGTTGCCAGGGACTAACATGATTGACCATATAAATCCCGGTTAAAATCAAGGGTTGCAAGACAACAAAACTGACAAAACGCCAAGAGTGAAGAGAAATCTCATCCAGCTCATAAATGAGGAGGTTAGATAAATAAAAGATAAACCATGTGAAACCCGAATTCAGCCAAACCGATGTATAAAAAATGTAGGCAATCATGACCCACCAAGCCAGCCACTGCACAGTACGGTTTTGACTTAATAAAATCGAATAAAAGGCTAAGACAAATAATAATGTCCAGAACAAGGTTAAAAGCGGGTACTCTCCACTGATGACACCCGCTATAGGAAAGATGATAAACACTAATGAAATATGAAACATATAATGAGTGTTTTTTAATTTTTCCAACATAGATTTATTTTACCTCGATCCGTTTTTTCAGCTGGATTACCAGTGCACCAAAGAAAACTGTATAACCTAGTACAACCAAGGTGGCAAGAATGTTAAACTCGTGGTGTTCCATATAAGTAGAGACGACCTGCATCAGTTGATAGGTTGGAGTCAGTTTTCCAATGGATTGGAGCCATTCTGGGAAGGAACTCAAAGGGAACCAGAGTCCACCTAGGACAGCCAAAGCAATATAGGCAATATTTCCAATAACCGTCATCAATTGAGCACTGGGAAGCAAGCTCACCAAGACACCCATGCTGATAAAGACCACGCTTCCGACCAGCAAAATAACTCCAATCACCAACCAATCAAGCCAAGGCAGAGTCACTCCACGGACAAAATGACCAACCGAAAAGACAACTATAATTGATAACAAGAAAGTCAGCAGAGTACTGAACAGTTTTGATACATAATATTCTACCATAGATACGGGAGAATGTTGAATCAATTTTTGCCAGTTGTTTGTTTTATCAGACTCGAGTGTGCTAGGAATACTGAAAAAGGCGCTTGACATGATACTAAAGAGCGTCATGGCAAAAAGATAGGCTTGAAGAGCAATTTCTGGAATGTCTGACCCTGACATCATACCAGAGAAAATAAGGTAAAACACACTTGGAAGTCCGATGGAAAGCAAGTAGTAGACAGCTTGCCGTTTCATCAAAATGATTTCCACTTTCATGAGACTTGTCATATTTTTCATCGTCAATCTCCTTTAGTCTTGAGTCGTTTCGAAGATACTGTCTAAGAGAGTTCGATTCCGAACTTCAATTTCTTCGATTGTGCAGCCCTGTTCTTGCAAGGCTTCCCATACTTGGCTGGCTTCTTTAGTTGTGAAGGAAAGAGCATTTTGCTTGATTTCAATCTCTTGAACCTGGTCCAAAGTGCTGATAATTTCCTGATAAGTTAGAGGTACCGTAAAATGTTTTTCTTGTTCTTCACCACGCATAGCATAAGGCGTCGTATCGCGAATCAATTCTCCCTTATGGAGCACCAAAATGCGGTCAGCCGTATGTTCCACCTCTTCGATATAGTGAGAAGAATAAACAATGGTCACACCATTTTTCTTTAACCGATTGACAATTTCCCAAAAATGCTGACGTGTCGACGTATCCATGGCAGCAGTTGGCTCGTCTAAAAATAGAATTTTCGGACGACCTATTAAAGCCAACACGAAAGAGAACAAACGTTTTTGCCCACCAGACAACTTGCCCGCTAGCTGATTTTTCTGCTTATCTGAGAATCTTAACAAGTCATCAATTTCTTTGTCTGAAAGGCTGTTGGGATAAAGTGACTTGAAAAATGATAGAAGTTCTTTTACTTTCAAGCTTTGAACAACTGCATTTTCTTGGGGCAAGACAGAAATAAGCTGCTTTAATCGAGGATCTGTTGGTGCAAATCCTTGAATGGCTATCTGACCTGAGCTCATGAACTTGTCGCCCAAGAGGCAATCAATCAAGGTTGTCTTCCCTGCTCCATTAGGCCCAATCAAGGCGACACATTCACCATGGTGGATTTCAAAGGAGATGTTCCGCAAAATCTCCTTGTCTTTTATTTTCTTACTCAATTTCTCAATTTTAATCACAGTCATGAGATTCTCCTTTCAACCACTTCATTCCCATAGGGAAAACAACGAAAACCATAAATCCAAAACCCCAGGCACCACGAATGAATTGGCGAAGCAAGGTTTGGTCAAACCAACCAGTAAACATTTCCACTAACCATACCAGGAGTGACAGGCCGATAAAGAAATAGATGATTGCTTTTTTCATTCCTCAAACTCCTTTTTCACATCTCTGACCAATTTCAAACCTTCTCTGACAAGCCAAGACATCATTCCAAAGCCAGCAAAGAGCTCCCAAGGAAAATGATAGAAACCCTCGTCCAATCCTGAAAACATGAGATAGGTCATAACTCCTGCTGCTACTAAACTCACTGCGACAATCATTTTATTTTTCATTTCTTCTTCCTCCATTTCATACTTCAATTATAGTCCTTTGAAGTTAGCGGAGCTAGATGATTCTGTCACTAGTAAATATGACAAATGTCATAAAAAAAGAAAGCTGTAAAATCAACTTTCTTTTTCAACGATATTTTTATACAGCAGAGGTTGTACTCTCTTCTGTGAAACCTTCAACTTTTAATCCAGCGATGAAAATATTAGGTTTTTTAAAATCTTCTACATCCTCCAGGAGATCCTTAAAATAATAAGTATTTTCAATCTTATCTACATTTGCCTTTTCAAAATCAAGACTAAGTATCCCTTTCCAGTTTTTATCTTCTGTGACAAAATACTCCATAGAAACCCCTGGCTCATCTTTAATTTCTAAATATTCTGGACTAGTAGCCATTTCCCCACGCAGAAGAGCTTGCAATTCCTCTACACTCACTTCGGCAGGAATTTCATTTCCAAAATCACCCATCAGTTCCATCGTAAATTGTTTAACAACATCTGTGTAAACAACCGTTATACGAGCGTTGGTATCTGCGACTTTTCCTACAAAGACTTTGGTCGTTTCCTTGATTTCTTCTTTTACCTGACTGGCCTGACTAGATGAATCAACCGAACTTGCTGTACTACTTGACTCTGTTGTTGCGGTGTTGGTTTGACCACAGCCAGCAAGAGCAAGTAACGCTACAAAAATCAATCCTAAAACTTTCTTCATAAATCTCCTACTCCACACTGAAAAGATATGGATATACAGGTTGTTGACCTTGGTGAATTTCTACTTCAACATCTTCAAATTCTTCTGCGATTTCTTGGGCAATTTCATTGGCAAGTTCTTCGCTTCCGTCTTCACCGACATAGAAAGTCACGATTTCACTATCTTCGTCCAACATGTGTTTCAAAGTTTCAGTCAAGGTTTGGTGCATGTCAGGATTCGACACAAGGATTTTCCCATCCACCATACCAAGATTGTCATTTTCATGGATTTCCAAGCCATCGATAGTTGTGTCACGAACGGCAGTCGTTACACTACCGCTTACGACATCACCAAGGGCTGCAGTCATGCGTTCTTGGTTTTCCTCGATAGACTTGCTAGGATCAAAGGCAAGAAGACTGGTCAACCCTTGAGGAATTGTACGCGCTTCTACCACAACAGCAGGTTGTTCAAGCACTTCAGCCGCAGACTGAGCTGCCATAAAGATATTTTTGTTGTTTGGTAAGAAGATAATGTTGCGAGCATTGACTTGCTCAACAGCCTTGATAAAGTCCTCTGTTGAAGGGTTCATCGTCTGCCCGCCTTCGATGACATAATCCACACCTTGGGCACGGAAGATATCTGCCAATCCTTGACCAGCTACTACTGCGATAAGGGCATACTCCTTCTCTTCAGCTGGCTTGCCGACTTGTGCTGCTTCTTTTTCAACTTGTGCTTCGTGTTGGTTGCGCATGTTGTCCACTTTAACCTTGACCAAGCTACCATATTTAAGCCCTTCTTGCATGACAAGACCTGGATCTTCGGTATGGACGTGAACTTTGACAATCTCATCATCGTTGACAACAAGGAGCGAGTCCCCAAGTTCATTCAAGTAGTTACGGAATTCATCATAATCAAAATCTTTGGCATAAGTTGGGCCTTGTTTGAGAGCTACCATGATCTCCGTACAGTAACCGAAGGTAATATCCTCAGTTGCCACATGACCTGCTACAGACTTGTGGTGCTCTGCATTGATCATTTCACTCATGTTGGCAGGGGTCGCTACAAAGTCTTCTGAAGCACTGTATTCACCAGTAAGAGCTGAAAGGAATCCTTCGTAGATGAAGACCAAACCTTGACCGCCTGAGTCTACCACACCAACTTCCTTAAGAACTGGAAGCATTTCCGGAGTCTTAGCCAGAGCTCTCTTAGCACCTTCCAAGGCTGCTCGCATGACCTCAACAGCATCATCTGTTTGCTCAGCCTTTTTCTTGGCCCCAATGGCCGCACCACGAGAAACTGTCAAAATAGTTCCCTCAACTGGTTTCATAACTGCTTTATAAGCTACTTCGACACCAGATTGGAAAGCAAGAGCCAAGTCTTGACCTGTTAACTCGTCTTTATCTTTGATAGCTTGGGAGAATCCACGGAAAAGTTGAGACGTGATAACTCCTGAGTTTCCACGCGCACCCATCAAGAGCCCCTTAGCAAGAATGCTAGCCACTTCTCCGACTGTAGAAGCTGGCTTGTCTGCTACTTCTTTGGCACCATTTTCGATGGTCATTCCCATGTTTGTCCCAGTATCTCCATCTGGAACTGGAAAGACGTTTAATGAATTGACATATTCAGCTTGCTTATTCAAACGAGTTGATGCAGCCTGCACCATCTCTTGAAATAAGCTGGTAGTAATTTTTGACACGATTATTCTCCTACAACTTTGATATTTTGAATGTAGACATTCACAGTCTGAGCGGTGATTCCTAGTTGGTTTTCCAAACTAAAACGAACACGCTCTTGGATGTTTTTTGAGACTTCACTAATCTTTGTTCCGTAGCTCAACACGGTATAAACATCAACTGCAATACTGCCATCTTCGGCTGCTTTTACGACAACACCTTTTGCATAATTTTCCTTACCAAGGAGGGCTTGGAAATTATCTTTGAGGGTATTTTTGCTAGCCATACCGACCACACCAAAAATCTCAGTTGCTGCACCGCCTACAACGGTTGCAATCACTTCATCTGTTAGTTCGATTTGACCATCTTTTGTATTAATTTTTATAGTCATTTTTTTTACCTCAACTAGTTGATACTCTATTTTATCATATTTCAGCCCAAGTGTAAAAGCAGAATGCTGTATTGGCGGATATTTACTCTATTTTTCAAATGGTTTTATCTATAGAGCAAAAGAAAAAGACCAGTTAGGTCTTTTCATTTTTATTAAACGCGTTCAACTTTACCTGATTTCAAAGCACGAGCTGAAGCCCAAACTTTTTTAGGTTTACCATCGATAAGAACAGTAACTTTTTGAAGGTTTGGTTTTACGGCACGTTTTGTTTGGTTCATCGCGTGTGAACGGTTGTTTCCTGATACAGTCTTACGACCTGTAAAGTAACATACTTTAGCCATTATGTTTTCCTCCTATTAGATCTAATATAGCGGATGTGCTAGCACCACATACCGTACTATGTTATCACACTTTCTCTATTTTGGCAAGGAAATTAGGAGACTTTTTTTATTTAACGTAAACAACACCAAGTTTACCAAAAGCGACTTCTCCACGGATAATTAAGGTTTTGTTTGTTGGTGCTACAGGAGCGTCTGCCTTGGCTGCACCAAAGGAGGTTTCTACTTTCAAATCGACACGCCAGTGTTGTGGAACATAGACAGTTGCATTACCAAAAGCCACTTCGATATTCAGAGTGGCAAAATCACCTAACATCTCTGCGTTATCATAGTAGATTTTTGCGTCACCAAAAGCGACTTCCACTTGGTCATCTACAAGATCTTGATCTTGTTTATAAAAGGTTCCACTACCAAAAGCGACTTCCTTATCCGTGATGACTGTTCGCTCACCGTTATACCACCATTTTTTCCCATACCAAAACTTACTTGAGTGAGTGAGATAACCAACACCTAGCACTGCTAAGATGCTAGCCCAAAATAAAGACTGATTTGGGATAGGCAAAATGTTATAAAAATGATTTGCAATCATTAGGGCTACTAGAGCCGTAAAAACTGCCGATGTCAGGTGACGACGAAGCAAAGCTTCAACTGACTGGTAGGCAAAAAAGACAATACCGATCAAGGGCCATATCTTGCCATCCAAAGAAGGAATGCCAAAATTTCCTTGCAGCAGGATCCAAGCTGCTAAAACCAATAAAACAATACCAAATGCTTTCTTTTTCATGTCTTTTACCTCATGTTTCTTAGATTTTCTTTTAGGAGGGATTGGTAATGCCGTGAGACATGAACCTCCTTGTGGGTCTGATAAAAGGAAATGGTGCCAGTTCCTGAGAAGGACTTGTCCACTGAGTAAATCTGACGGATGTTTGTGATAGTTGACTTGGACACTCGACTAAAATAGCGAGGCAGGATGGACTCCAACTCATAGAGCTTGAGACGAACCTCATAGGCTTCCTTCTGGGTATGAGCGTAGATCTTACTCCCTTCTGTTTCAAAGAAGAGAATTTCTGACAGGTCTAGATAATATTCACCTGTCCCCTTGTAAAAAGTCAACCTCGGAGCCTTTGACTCTTGCAAGAGCCGTTGCAAGTCTGCAATTTCATCTGTCAAAGTGGGTGTCTTGATGACAATTTCAGTCTCCTCTAAATTGCCGTCAATCTCAATTCGTAACTTCATCACATCTCCTTTCTGACTCTACTATATCAAAGCTAAGTTAGGAATACAAGGGCAAAAAAGCAAGTGGTCAGTTTGAAGCAGTAAGTGGTTGTAAGACTAGCTTGACTTACATATCAGAATAGGAAGAAAAGGAATCCCCACACCAGACCACAAGCATAGCCAACCAAGACATCCTTGGGATAATGAACACCCCCTAAAACCCTCACCAGTCCCAGTAAAGCTGAAAAGACCAAGCATGCTAAGGCAACAGGTAGACTAGCATGCAGACAGGCCATGGAGATGATAGTTGCCGAAAAGACATGGCGACTGGGCATCGACTGTCCCGAACTATCTTTTTCAAGCAGGGGACAGATGTCCCAAGTTTCGTAAGGTCGCGGGTGGTTGATCTTCTTACGAAACAGGGACAAGATCACAAAGCCTGATGCAGGAATAAGCACATAAACCCCAACTTGCTGACCAAGTCCTAGTTTCAGGTAAGTGGTGGCTAGCAAGATCAGATAGACCATGGGCATGGCGACTGTCATCAAGCGATTAAAACTGCGTAACAGAAATAAAAGGGTGGGATGACTGATTAGTCTGGAGCTGATGTTTTGATACCATTCTTGATAATTTTTCATTAAATTTCTCATTCATTACCTTGTTTTTGCCTACAGGTGAGACATTTGTCTTCTAGTATAGTGCAGAAAAAGAAGGCCGTCAAGCCTTCTTTTGATTTATTCTTCTGCTTCGTCTTCTGTGAACTGACTATTGTACAAGTCAGCGTAGAAGCCACCTTGTGCCATCAGTTCCTCATGATTGCCTTGTTCGATGATATTGCCTTCTTTCATGACCAAGATCAAGTCTGCATTACGGATAGTTGACAAGCGGTGGGCAATGACAAAGGAAGTTCTACCTTCCATCAAACGGTCCATGGCTTTTTGGATCAATTCCTCTGTACGTGTGTCGACTGAGGATGTCGCTTCATCCAAAATCAAGAGCGGTGCATCCTTAAGAAGGGCACGAGCAATGGTCAAGAGCTGTTTCTGCCCAACAGACAAGGTTACGGTGTCATCCAAAACAGTATCATAGCCATCTGGCAAGGTCATGATAAAGTGGTGGATTCCCACAGCCTTGCTGGCTTCCATCATTCGTTCATCACTGATGTCTGTCTGATTATAGATCAGGTTCTCTCGAATCGTTCCTTCAAAGAGCCAAGTGTCCTGCAAGACCATTGAAAAGGCATCGTGTACTTCCGAACGCTTCATGTCCTTGGTATCCACACCATCAATACAGATACTTCCCTTATCTATCTCATAGAACTTCATCAAGAGGTTGACAATGGTCGTCTTACCAGCTCCTGTCGGTCCAACGATAGCGACTTTCTGACCTGCATGAGCTGTCGCAGAAAAGTCATGGATAATGGTGCGCTCTGGTGTATATCCAAACGACACGTGATCAAAGACCACTTCCCCTTTCATATGGGTCAATTGTCTGTCCTTATGAGATTCATCCTGCATCTCAGCTTCAGCTAGAAATTCTAATACACGAGTCATGGCTGCACTCGCTTGTTGCAAGCTCGTAATCCCTTGAGCAATCTGTGACAGAGGTTGGGAGAAGGTCCGTACGTAAACCATAAAGGCTACAATAATCCCTATAGTGATATGTCCTTCTAACGCCAGCGCGGCCCCAACGATGATGACTAAGACATAACTAAAGTTCCCAACAAAGAACATGGCTGGCATCATGATACCAGAGATAAACTGAGATTTCCAGATACTATCATGCAAGTCTTGGTTTAAACCTGCAAATCTCGCTTTGGAGGTGTCCACTGCGTTGTAGCTGGTCACTACATTATGGCCAGAGTACATCTCCTCCACATAACCATTGACGGCTGCTAGATTATTTTGTTGAGCTTTAAAATAACCCTGTGACTTGGCCATGATTACGGAAACCGCCGCAAAACCAACAAGGGTTGATACAACGGTTACCAATGCCAAAATCCAGTTCATCCCAAACATGGTCACCAAGACAGCAATCAACAAGAAGCTAGCTGAAAGAACTGTCCCTAGACTTTGATTGAGTGACTGAGCCGCCGTATCAACGTCATTGGTAACGCGAGAAAGGGTGTCCCCTTGAGAATGACGATCAAAATAGCCAAGTGGTAAACGATTAATCTTTTCAGCGATTGCTGTCCGCAAGCGTTTTGAAAAATGCTGAATGCTCGTTGAAAAGATATAGGCCTGTGTATAGTTAAGGATGGCGCCAAATACATAGAGAATCACTAAAAAGCTAGCAATACTTGAAACAGCCTCTAAATCAATTCCTGTCATCAAGCCATCCGAAATCAAGTTAGTAATTTCCTTAATCTTAGTTGGCCCATAAACGGTAATGATGCTTGAAATGATTGCAGCCACAACTGCTATTAGGAGAGGGAGTTGGAGGCCTGCCATATAGGGTTTGCACTGTTTCCAGACCGACACTTTTTTATTTTCCATGTTCCAATTCCTCCTTCGATAGTTGTGAGTAGGCAATTTCTTGGTAGACTTCGTTGGTAGCTAGAAGTTCCTTGTGGGTGCCTTGCCCCACGACTTTACCTTGATCCAAAACTAAGATCAGGTCGGCGTCCATAATGGTAGAAATCCGTTGCGCTACGATGAGCTTGGTCATGGATTTTGTTTTCTCAGCTAGCTCTTGGCGAAGGACACGATCTGTCTTGTAGTCCAGGGCTGAGAAGGAATCATCAAAGATGAGAATCTCTGGTTTACGAGCCAAGGCACGCGCAATGGCCAAACGCTGTCTTTGACCTCCTGAGAAGTTGGTTCCACCTTGGGCTACTTCTGATGCAAGACCTGCTTCCTTGTCCTCAATAAATGCTTTAGACTGGGCCAACTCAAGAGCTTGCCACATAGCAGCCTCGCTTAGAGGAGTTTCTTTGCTCTTACCAAAGTCTAGATTGCCCTTGACATCTCCTGAGAAGAGGACTGCTTTTTGTGGAATATAGCCGACCTTATTGCGCAAATCTTCCAAGTCATAATCTTGCACATTGACACCATCCACTAGGATTTCTCCATCAGAAACGTCGTAAAAACGTGGCAAGAGGTTGACAAGCGTAGATTTACCAGATCCAGTCGATCCGATGAAGGCTACGGTTTGACCCGCTTCTGCTTTGAAAGTGACATGTTCCACGACTGCTTCTGAGTTTTTAGAGTAACGGAAAGTCACATCACGGAATTCCACTTGTCCTTGAACTGAAGGGTCCGCTGTCTGTGCATGACTAGGATTTTCAATAGAAGAATGCAGATCCAATACTTGATTGATACGTCCTGCCGAAACCAAGGTACGTGGAAGAACGATAAAGAGTGCTCCCATGAGAAGGAAGCCCATCACGACCTGCATAGCATAGGACATGAAGACCACCATATCACTAAAGAGCGGTAGACGTTCTGTCAAACTTGCATCGTTGATGATATAGGCACCAATCCAGTAAATAGCTAAACTTAGTCCACTGGAAATCGCCATCATAATCGGGTTCATAATAGCCATCAATCGATTGACAAAAAGATTGAGACGAGTGACTTCATCGTTGGCTACTTCAAATTTTTCATCTTGGTAATCTTCCGCATTGTATGCGCGAACAACTCGAATCCCTGTCAGACTTTCACGAGTAATGCTATTGAGTTTATCTGTAAGTCTTTGAATGACGGATTGTTTTGGAAAGGCCAGAGTCATGAGAACAGTGGTCATCAAAACGTTCACAATAACAGCCACAACGACCGCCCAGAGCCAGTATTCCGATTTCCCAAGGATTTTTCCAATGGCCCAGATAGCCATAATTGGCCCACGAGTAACTACTTGCAAGCCCATGGTAAAGAGCATCTGTACCTGGGTAATATCATTGGTCGTCCGAGTCAAAAGACTAGGAATAGAGAAACGTTTAATTTCTGTCTGAGAATAATCCAATACACGATTAAAAATATCACTGCGTAAATGAGCCGTATAGGATGCTGCAACACGAGCCGCAAAAAATCCAACTGTTACAGAAGACATAAAGGCTAGGAGAGATAAGCCCATCATCTTCGCAGCAGGAGACCATAGTTGTCCTAACTCCGTACCCGGTGTTCCAATCAATTCTGTTATTTCTGAAATATAGGTCGGCACTTCTAACTCGAGATAGACCGAGAAACAAGTGAAAAGAATCGTAAGGACAATCATCCCCCACTCTTTTCCTGTAATACGTTTAGCGAGTTTCTTCATTCTCTCCTCCTATCTTCTCAACATTTTCTTGCAACTGACCGAGCACCTTTTCAAAGATTGCCAAGTCCGAATCCGAAACACCTTCTAACAAACTCTGATCAATCCGATCAAAAAAGGCCTTAACTTCTTGCATCTGCGAACGCGATTTATCCGTCAAGCGAACAAATTTTGCCCGCTTATCACTTGGACTGACCTCTAGCTCAACCAAACCATTTTGTACCATGCGCTTGACTAGATTACTCGCCACAGACTTGGTTATGTTGAGCTCCTGCTCGATATCTTTAATCAGGACCAGTTCCTCTTTTTGTTCACAATGATCTAAAAAACGCAGAACCTGCCCTTGCGGTCCGCCCATAAATTCAATACCACTATGCTTGGCTTCCTTTTGCACCATCAGATGAACCTGGTGTCCAAAACGTTTGAACATTAACATCGGCTTATCCATGATTGCTCCTTTCTCACGATTAAACATAGTTCTCTGGAGAACTAATTAAGTTTCCATGAGAACCATTTTATCACTTTCAGAAGAGATGTCAAGAAAAAAGTTTCCTTGAGAACTATTTTGGCACAAATTGACATTATGCAATATTTTTTCTATAATAAGCACTAACTACCATGGATAGGAATCCATTCACTCGATGAAGGGAGAAAACTTTCAAATGAAACCAGAAGAACAAAAAGTTTTAGGAATCTTAGCAACTATTTTTGGAGCCATCGCACTTTTAGGGTCTTGGATTCCGTTTATTAACTATCTGTCTTTTTTCATCGCTATTGTCGCTTTGATCTTGGGCATTATCGGCCTTATCGTCAACCTCAAAAAACGAAAAACAATGGCCATTATCGGCACAGCTCTGTCAATTGCTTCTATTGTACTATTCTTTACAACCCAGATACTGTACGCTAATTTCTACAAAGATTTTGCCAGGGAATTTAACCTCTCTTACAGAGAGACGAGTGCCTCCATTGACCGCGAAGAGGAAGGTGACTTGACAGATGATAGCAGCGATTTCTTCCCTGAAGAGGAGGAAGAGGATTCCTTCACGTGGACCCAAGAACAGTTCGACGCCTTAATCGAAGGTGACCTTGACAACAAAGGAAAAGGTGGTACCAACTACAAGGATATTATCAAAAAGCATGGACTACCAGATTCCGAATTTGATTCAATCATTGAGGGCTACAACACCAAGAAAATTACCTATATTGGCATTGATGACAAAATCAAGACCGTTACTCTGACCTTTGTAAAACAGGATAATGGTCAACTCTTACTAGTTCATAAAATAGCTGTAGGCCTAGGAGGAAGCCAGCAGCAAAAAGATTCAGATTCTGGGACCAGAGTCTAGGTTCAAATATCAAAAAAACGAACAGCTAGTAAAACTGTTCGTTTTTCTATTAGAATCCATCTACGTTTGTGTAGATCTTTTGTACGTCTTCGTCGTCTTCAAGGACGCTGTAAAGTTTTTCAAAGGTTTCAAGGTCATCACCTGACAACTCCACTTCTGACTGAGGAATCATTTCCAATTCTGTCACTTGGAATTCTTGGATACCTGACTCACGAAGGGCAACGATAGCCTTGTGAAGGTCTGTTGGAGCTGTGTAAACCGTGATTGTTCCTTCTTCTGCTTCTACATCGTCCACATCAACATCTGCTTCGAGCAAAAGTTCAAAGATAGCATCCGCATCTTCACCTGCAAATACGATAACACCCTTGTTGTCAAAGAGGTAAGAAACAGAACCTGAAGCACCCATATTTCCGCCATTTTTACCAAAAGCAGCACGGACATTGGCTGCAGTACGGTTAACGTTAGAAGTCAAGGTATCCACAATCAACATAGAACCATTTGGTCCAAAACCTTCGTAACGTCCTTCTGTAAAGGTTTCGTCTGTGTTTCCTTTTGCTTTATCAATCGCTTTATCGATAACGTGCTTTGGCACTTGCGCTTGTTTAGCACGATCGATTACAAATTTCAAAGCAGTGTTTAATTCTGGATCTGGCTCTCCTTTTTTAGCTGCTACATAGATTTCTACACCAAATTTTGCATATACTTTAGAGTTAGCTCCATCTTTAGCCGTTTTCTTGGCTACGATATTGGCCCATTTACGTCCCATTAGGAAATCTCCTTTTT
The DNA here is from genome assembly GCA_963528645.1 of uncultured bacterium. Taxonomy (GTDB): domain Bacteria; phylum Bacillota; class Bacilli; order Lactobacillales; family Streptococcaceae; genus Streptococcus. The sequence goes on along the minus strand of CAURVH010000009.1, from coordinate 20,739 downwards.
TCACATTTTAATCTTTCTTATTATAACACAAGTTTTTTCGATTTTCACTAGAGGAAATGGATTTTATTCAGCAAATCCAGCTAGGATTGTCCTTTGGCTGCCAAGATTGCCTTGCCTTCTTTTATCAGGGGATGGCGGAAAAGTGAAAAGTACAGTTGGGTGGTCATGGCAACCCAGATAAGAGGTTCACAAAGGATAACTCCCCTATAGCCTGCCCAAGGGATAATCAAGACCACAAAAACGATTTTCCCGATTAGTTCTATAAAGCTGGAAACTAGAGGAAGGATTTTCTGCCCCAATCCCTGCAAGCAATTCCGATAAATCAGCAAAAGGCTCAAAATCGGATAAAAGACTGAACTGATTTGCAGGTAAAGACTACCATTTTCTACCAAGTAAGTATCTGTCGAACTGGCCAAGAAGGAAACCAAGCTAGGACTGGCAAAAAAGAGGAGAATACAAACAAAAACTGCCCAGGACATGCTCAAACGACTCCCAATACCAAGACCTTGAACAATGCGGTCTGGTCGCTTAGCCCCGAGATTTTGAGAGGCAAAGGTCGTCATAGCAGAAGAAATAGCCGTCATTGGAAGCAGAGCAAAGGCCATAATGCGTCGAGCTGCTGTTTGGGCACTAATAATCACAGCTCCAAAGGTATTGACTGAAGATTGTAAAATCACACTACCAATGGATACAATCGAACTCATCAGCCCCATAGCCAAACCTTGCTCCAAGAGATCCGCATACAAGGCCTTGTTCCATTTAAAATGCTTGAGTTGAGGAAGCAGTTCTGGAACACTCTTGCGGATATAAAAAAAGCAGAGAACAGCTGATAATCCTTGCGAGATAATGGTAGCAAGCCCCGCAGATTGAACTCCCAGATGCAGTTGCGTAATGAAATACAAATCCAGAACCACATTGACTAAGGCAGAGAAAATCAAGAAACCAAGCGCAGCCAGACTGTCACCAATAGACCGCAACAAGCCTGCAAAGAGGTTATAAGCAAAGCTAACACCTACACAAGTCACAATCATAGAAATATATTGATAGGATTGGGGAAGGATTTCTGCAGGGGTATCTAAATATTGCAAGAGTGGATACAGACCGACAAAGCCCATCAGCATAACCAAAATACTGAGAAGTCCTCCTAAAATCCAGGTTGCAGCAACTGCTTCTTTAATTTTAGTGAAATTACGAGCCCCATAATAGCGGGCAATGACAATCCCCATGCCATTTCCAACACCAAGCGTAAAGCCTATAATCAAGTCAAAAATGGCAGTTGTCGCCCCTACTGCAGCCAAGGAATCTTGACCAAGAAAACGCCCAACAATCAAGACATCAGCTGTATTATAAAGCTGTTGGAAAATATTTGACAGCAAGATTGGAAAGGCAAAGCTTAACAGCGCAGGAAGAATAGGACCATGTATCAAGTCCACGGATCGTTTCTTATTCATAAAGCTATTATATCAGCTTTCCAGAGGAGCGACAAGGATTGCTTGGATTTCTTGCAATCAATTGCTTACAGAGGGACAATTTGCTATAATCAAGAAAAGGAGGTCACTTATGAGTTTGACCAGTCAATTAATAACCGATGCATTTCCGGATCTGGATAAGGTTGAAAAGCTAAACAAGGAAGCCTTCCCCGAGGAAGAACGAGTTCCTCTGTCAGAGTTCTTACGCTATCAGGACCGAGATGACGCGCACTTTTTTGCCTTTTATAACCAAGAAGAGTTTGTCGGCTTTGCCTTCTCCATCTCCAATCAAAAAGCCTTCTATATAAGCTTTTTTGCCATCATGCCCCACCTGAGAAGCCACGGGTACGGAAAGGAAATCATCGAAAAGCTGACAGATTTTTACCAGCGAACCATGTTGCTGGAAGTCGAGCGATTAGATGAAGAATGCGATAATTTGGAGCAGAGAAAGGCTCGCATGGATTTCTATCGCCAAAATGGCTTTAAAACAGCCAATGCTTTCCTAGAGTACGATGATCTAAGTTTTGAAATCCTCTACCGTGGCGACCATTTTGACGAAGAAGCCTATCGTGACATCTTCCAAAAGTTACAGGATGAACATTATTTTGACTTTCACATCGAATACCGTCGTTTTAGTGATCATTAGTTCTTTCATCTGAAATAAACATAAAAAGTAGCAGTTCACTATCTGCTACTTTTTATGTTATTCTTCAATTTCGATTTCAAGTCCATCACCTAGGTCAAGTGTTACTTCTTGATTAGGTGCTAGATCTTCAACGACAGAAGTAGGAGTTGTCCCTTCTCCATCTTCAATCAAGCCATATTGAACACGAACTTGATGGTCAATGGCATCAAAAATTTCTGGGTGATCTGCCAAGTATTTCTTAGCATTTTCAGATCCTTGTCCGATTTTTTCACCCTTGTAAGAGTACCAAGCTCCTGCTTTTTGGATGATATCGAGATCACTTGCAATCTTCAAGAGCTCACCAGTCTTAGAAATTCCTTCTCCGTACATGATTTCAACAAAGGCTTCCTTAAATGGTGGAGCCACCTTGTTTTTAACGACCTTGATCTTGGTTTCCTTACCGACATTGGTATCTTTTTGGTCACCAGTTCCCTTGATTTGTGTGCTTCCACGAACATCCAAACGGACTGAAGCATAGAATTTCAGAGCACGTCCACCAGGTGTTGTTTCAGGATTTCCAAACATGACCCCAACTTTTTCACGCAACTGGTTGATAAAGATGGCAATTGTTTTGGTCTTATTGATAGAAGCTCCAAGTTTACGCATGGCCTGGCTCATCATACGAGCCTGCAAACCAACGTGACTGTCTCCAATATCCCCATCAATTTCTGCACGAGGTACAAGGGCCGCAACCGAGTCGATTACGACGAGGTCAACTGCACCTGAGTCAATCAATTTTCCTGCAATTTCAAGACCTTGCTCCCCTGAGTCTGGTTGTGACAAGAGCAGTTCATCAATATTCACACCAAGGGCTGCAGCATAGGCTGGATCAAGCGCATGTTCTGCATCGATAAAGGCTGCAATACCGCCTTCCTTCTGTGCTTGCGCAACAGCGTGAAGGGCAACCGTCGTCTTACCAGAAGACTCTGGTCCATAGATTTCGATGATACGTCCTTTAGGATAACCACCTGAACCAAGGGCAATGTCCAGAGCCAATGATCCTGAACTCATCACTTGAACTTTTTGCTCCGCGCGCTCACCCAAGCGCATGATTGATCCTTTACCAAAGTCTTTCTCAATCAATTTCAGGGCATCGTTCAATGCTTTTTCACGGTCAGCCCCAAATTTTTTCCCAATTTCATCTAATTTTTTTGTTGGTTTTTTCGCCATTCTATTCTCCTGTATTCTAATAGTCCTAAGACCTATCTACTATTATATCAAAAGTTAGTCACTTAATAAAGCCTTGCGAACTAGGTTGAAGGCATGCATGACCGCGATATGTCGAACATCTGCTCGACTACGTCCTGCGATATTAACCTTGATAACCTCTGTCCCTTTTACATGTGCCAGTCCAATAAAAACTGTGCCAGCTGGATGCCCCTCTAGGCTATCTGGCCCAGCCACACCTGTCAAACTGACTCCATAGTCAGACTGAGTCTTAAGCCGTGCCTGCTCTGCCATTTTTCGAGCCGTAAACTCAGAAACGACCCCGTGTTCTTTCAGCTCTTGCTCGGCAATTTCCAGCATCTTAGACTTTTCTTCTAAACTGTAAGTGACAAAACCGCCATTAAAGATGGCAGAAACGCCTGAAAAGTCTGCTAAAGTAGCCTGAAAGAGACCTGCCGTCAAGCTTTCTGCCGCAGTAATGCTTTTCTGTCTCTTCTTTAGCTCTTCTACAACGACACTTGCGAGGCTGGTTTCTTCCCCATATCCGTAACAGATGTCTCGTAGAGAAATTCCCTCGAAAGTCTGGCGATCCAAGATTTGATTTTCTAGGATGTCCAATGCTTGATCAGCCTTTTCTTGACTGACTGCTTTTGTAGACAAGCGCAAGGTCACCTCTCCCGTTTTGGCATAAGGTGCCAAGGTCGGATCAGTTTGATGGTCAATCAAATCCGCCAAAATGGTCACCAACTGACTTTCACCAATCCCAAAGAAACGGAGCACTCGTGAGTACAACTTGGCACCAGTCATTAACTTAGGTAAGAGCTGATTTAAGACCATAGGTTTCAACTCACTTGGCGGTCCTGGGAGGACCACGTAGGTCACGCCATCTACTTCCGATACCCCTCCGACTGCTAAGCCTGTCTCATTTGGCAGTGGAGTCGCCCCTTCTACAATTTGGGCTTGCCTCTCGTTATTAGGTGTCCGAGCATAGTCTGGCCTTTGAGCAAAAAAGACATCCAGTTTCTCTTGCGCTTGAGGGTCAAACACTAAGTTTTTTCCCAAAAATTTTGCCAGAGTTTGTTTGGTTAAATCATCCTCAGTTGGCCCTAAGCCCCCTGTCAAAATGACTAGACTGCTACGCGAGCTCGCAATCTCTAGTAAGGACATGAGACGCGCTTCATTATCTCCGACAGCTGTTTGGAAGTAAACATCTACTCCAATTTCTGCTAATTTTTCTGATAAAAACTGGGCATTGGTATTGACAATCTGCCCTGTTAAAATTTCTGTTCCTACAGCAATGATTTCTGCTTTCATATTTCCTCCTACCTATCTATTCGAATTTTTTTGAAAAAATCGCAGGAAATTTCCCACGATTTGATTCTTAGTTTTATTCTATCTCTTCGTTTGAAGCATTTGTGGAAGGTGCTGTTCGACCATAAAGATTTTCATACAGGACAGCGTTGGTCTCCAGCTCCGTCACATCTTCTCTCCCTAAGGAACGACGTAAAAGATTTTGCATTTCTAGCATATGCTCTCTCGTTACGATTTGGTAAGAGATTCCTTGCAACTCGGCATCTTCACCACGAAGTTGATGTGTTTCGATGTTTTTAAAGGAATCTTGGTAACCAAGTAGTTGTGGAATACTGGAGGCAGACAAATCAACATTTGTCTGCATATTATCACTAAGCGCTTTTAAGATAGCTTGATAATGACTGATACTGTTGAGGCTCAAGACCTTTTCCATAATCTTTTGAATGACTTCACGTTGACGTTTTTGACGACCATAGTCTCCCTCAGGATCCTGATAACGCATCCGTGAATAGACCAGGGCTTCCTCACCATTCAAAGTTTGCTCACCGACTCCAATCGAGATTTTATTAAATTCTTCCTGATCAGCAATCGAAATTGGAAAACCGAGTGTGTTGTTGACTGTGATGCCCCCAACTGCATCAACTAGCTGTTGGAGTCCTTGCATGTTGACCATCACATAACGATCGATATGAATGTTCATCATTTTTTGAATGGTTGAAATAGCCAACTCTGCACCGCCATTGGCATAGGCAGCATTGAGTTTCGCTTCCTGAACTTGGCCATTTCCAGTCTCAATCTTGGTCAAAATATCCCGTTCTAAACTCATCATAGTGGTTTTCTTGTTTTTCGGATTGACTGTCAAAAGAATCATGGAATCACTATTCCCCGCCCAAGGGTCTGTACGTTCTACATTTCCCGTATCTACCCCCATCAAAAGAATGGTCAAAGGCTCTGTCGCCTCAATCACGTTGGTTTCTTCACCAATTTTCTTATAAGTTTTTTTACTTAAGGTTTCAGTTCCTTGATAATAAATAGTATAGGCATACGCACCCACACCTAAAGCCGTTACTGCTAGAAAAGCTAGTAGCATTCCGATTATTTTTTTTACCATCTTATCATTTATCTATCAGTCTACCCATCAGGTAAACGTCTAAAAATATCCCTTCTTTTAAATAGGCTCCTCTTTCTTGTAAGCCTTCTGTAACAAATCCAAATTTTGAATAGAGGTGGATAGCTGCCTCGTTGCGCTTTTGTACACTGAGCTGCAAACGACACAAAACTCCACTGGTTTTAGCCCACTCAATTCCCTCTTCAAGGAGTATGCTTCCTAAGCCATGATTCCAAAACTTCCTTTGGATGACCAAAAAGATATCCCCGATGTGACGAATCCGTATACGTTGCTCTGCCGTGATGTTCAAAACACCTGCAATTTCATCATTCAGGAGGGCTAGGAGAGTGATTTGGTTATCTGAAGTCGCTTGCTTTTCAATGAAAAGCGCCATTTCAGATTCTGTCATCAGGATACCATTTTCATCTAAACTGGTGAAATCTGTCTCCTGTCCAACTAAATCCAAGAATGCAACCAAAGCAGCTGCATCATGAGCTTCAGCCTCACGAATACAAAGTTCATACTCCATCTTGAAGCTCCTTAATCAATTCCTCAGCACGAGAACCCTGAGCGGTAAAATAGAGGCGACGACCCTCAGCCTCTTTCAAGAGTTCCAACTCCAAGTAGGAATCTGGTAAATCCTCACCCAAAAGATGTCCCCACTCGATAACGGTCACACCACCACCAAAGAGAAACTCATCCAAGTCAATCGAATCAGCATCCCCCTCAATCCGATAGACATCCAAGTGGTAGAGCGGAAGGCGACCCTCATACTCTCTCACGATGGTGTAAGTTGGACTTTTGATCATCTGACGAATACCCAAGCCCTTAGCAATCCCCTTGGTAAAGGTTGTTTTACCAGCACCCAATTCCCCAGACAAGATCAAAACATCATTTTTTTGGAGCAAGGTTCCTAGGCGTTCTCCCAGATTGATCAGCTCTTCTTCATTTTTTGTGTACATGCTACTATTATACCAAAAAGTTCTATTTTATGTAAATTTTCTTTACAAACTTACTATAACAACTTTGGTAAAATAAGGGATTTTTATTGATAGAAAAGTGTTTTTAAAAAAATATACACATGGCGCTAACAAGTAAAATATCTCGGATTACGTGCCCGTAAAAAGAAAATTCTCTTCTCATAGATTTTGGAAATAAAAATCGAGCAAAAATGAATCCCAAACCAACATAAAAAACAATGGATAAAACCGTCATTGGATTTCTCAAGAACAGCAAGGTTGCCAGAACTGTCAGGATAACTGTTTTTTTCTTATTGAGAGTGTTTCCCAAATCTCGGCTGTATTTTTCAAGCGGTAAAAAGACAAGTAAATCAATGCCAAACAAGAAAAAGAAGGAGGGCAAGAAAAGGTCTACCAACTCTTGCTGAAAAGCTGTCTGTGTTAAAATAGTCTCCGACAACACCAGACAGACACCTACTAGGTTTAAAACCAACAAGGTACTATAAAATAGTTTCACTTTTTTCTGACTGTTTAAGATGCTATGGACATCCTGATCTTGGGTATAAAAGAAATTCATCCCCGCACACAGACCTGATGCCAATACGATAAACACTAGAAAATAGGCACTTGATTGCTTTAAGGTTAAGATGGATCCCTTCCACAGTAAACAGCTACTCAGACTAATCTGGATCAAAGCCAGCAACAATAAGATGCGAATAGATTTTATCATTTTCAGTTCTCCCTTCGTATACATGATTATACTCTGCGAGAAAGATAAAATCCCTCCCCTCTTCTCAAGTGTCCTGTTTTAACGCTCAACTGACAAAAATGAAAAATAGTTGAAGCGATTTGAGAGATATTGCGTCGTGCTCACTTAACCCCAATAGGCAGAAGTGTAAAACAAAAGAGAACCCGAAGGTTCTCTCGTTTGCTTTTATTCTACTGTTTCTTCAACTTGGATTTCCACAGTTTCGTCTACTGGAGCATTTTCTGTCTCTTCTTGTTCTGGAGCCAAATATGCTGCTTCATTGATAGCCTGTGGTTCAAGGTTACGGTAGCGAGCCATACCAGTACCTGCTGGGATGATCTTACCGATGATAACATTTTCTTTAAGTCCAAGGAGATGGTCTTTCTTACCACGGATAGCCGCATCTGTAAGGACACGAGTTGTTTCCTGGAAGGAAGCCGCTGACAAGAAACTATTTGTTTCAAGTGAGGCTTTGGTGATTCCCATAAGAACTGGGCGACCTGTCGCTGGAACTCCACCTGCGATAAGGACATCCTTGTTGGCATCTGTAAAGTCATTGATATCCATGAGAGTACCCATGAGAAGGTCTGTGTCACCTGGATCCATGACACGAACTTTACGGATCATTTGACGAACCATTACCTCGATGTGTTTGTCACCGATTTCTACCCCTTGGCTACGGTAAACTTTTTGTACTTCACCGAGAAGGTAGGTTTCAACTGACAAGACATCACGAACAGCAAGGAGACGTTTTGGTTGGATAGAACCTTCTGTAAGAGCTGCACCGCGAGAGACTTGGTCTCCAACTTCGACACGCATACGTGCTGTAAATGGAACCACGTATTCACCTTCGCCAGTTTCACCCTTAACAAAGACTTTCTTGGTACGAGTTGAAGCGTCTTCTTCGATAGCTGTAACTTGTCCCTTGACCTCTGTAATAACCGCTTCCCCTTTTGGATTGCGGGCTTCAAAGATTTCTTGGACACGAGGAAGACCTTGAGTGATATCGGTATTTGAGGCAACCCCACCCGTGTGGAAGGTACGCATTGTAAGCTGTGTACCAGGTTCCCCGATAGATTGGGCAGCGATTGTACCAACTGCTTCACCAACTTCAACCGCATCACCAGTCGCTAAGTTGATACCGTAACAGTGACGGCAGACACCATGACGAGTGTTACATGTAAATACGGAACGGATAGTAACTTCTTCCACGCCAGCATTGACAATTTCACGCGCCTTGTCTTCTGTAATCAACTCATTTGGACCAATGATAACTTCGCCAGTTTCTGGGTGTTTAACAGTTTTCTTAGTGTAACGACCATTGAGACGTTCTTCAAGAGACTCGATCATCTCTTTTCCTTCCGCGATAGAGCGGATCAAGAGACCACGGTCTGTTCCACAGTCGTCCTCACGGATGATAACGTCTTGGGCTACGTCAACCAAACGACGAGTCAAGTAACCTGAGTCGGCTGTCTTAAGGGCCGTATCGGTCATACCTTTACGCGCACCGTGAGTTGAGAAGAACATTTCAAGTACTGACAAACCTTCGCGGAAGTTTGAAAGGATTGGCAATTCCATGATACGTCCGTTCGGAGCGGCCATCAGACCACGCATACCGGCAAGCTGTGAGAAGTTTGAGATGTTACCACGGGCTCCAGAGTCCATCATCATAACGATTGGGTTCTTAGGATCTTGGTTGGCAACCAAACGTTTCTCCAATTTTTCACGGGCTGCACGCCATTCAGCTGTAACAGCGTTGTAGCGCTCATCGTCTGTAATCATACCACGACGGAATTGTTTGGTAATTTGTTCTACACGTTTGTGTGATTCTTCAATGATTTCAGCCTTGTCATCAACGACTGGGATATCGGCAATACCCACTGTCAATCCCGCAAGAGTTGAGTGGTGGTAACCGAGGTTCTTCATGCGGTCAAGTAGAGCAGAAGTTTCTGTCGTACGGAAACGCTTGAAGATTTCAGCGATAATATTCCCAAGATTTTTCTTCTTGAATGGAGGGTTGAGTTCAAGATTGCTGATTGCTTCCTTGATATCTCCACCAAGTGGCAAGAAGTATTTAGCTGGAACACCTTCCGTTAAGTTGGCATTTGTTGGTTCTTGCAAGTAAGGTAGACCCTCTGGCATGATGTCGTTGAAGAGGATTTTACCAACTGTTGTCAGCAAGACCTTGTGTTTTTGTTCTTCTGTCCAAGGTTTGTTGAGGCTATCTGTTGCAATACCAACACGTGAGTGGAGGTGAACATAGCCATTACGGTAAGCCATAACAGCTTCGTCACGGTCTTTGAAGACCATTCCTTCACCTTCACGACCAGCTTCTTCCATAGTCAAGTAGTAGTTACCCAAAACCATATCTTGAGATGGAGTAACAACTGGTTTACCATCTTTCGGGTTCAAGATATGCTCAGCAGCCAACATCAAGATACGAGCTTCTGCTTGAGCTTCTTCTGAAAGCGGTACGTGGATGGCCATTTGGTCTCCGTCAAAGTCGGCATTGTAGGCTTCACAGACAAGCGGGTGCAAGCGAAGGGCCTTACCATCAATCAAGACTGGCTCGAAGGCTTGGATACCCAAACGGTGAAGGGTCGGTGCGCGATTCAAAAGCACTGGGTGTTCTTTGATTACTTCTTCAAGGATATCCCAGATACGCTCATCTCCGCGTTCTACCAAGCGTTTAGCTGCCTTGACGTTTTGCACGATGTCACGGGCAACGATTTCACGCATGACGAATGGTTTGAAGAGCTCAATTGCCATTTCACGTGGCACACCACATTGGTACATCTTAAGAGTTGGACCAACGGCGATAACGGAACGTCCTGAGAAGTCAACACGTTTACCGAGCAAGTTTTGACGGAAGCGTCCTTGTTTCCCTTTAAGCATGTGGCTCAATGATTTCAGCGGACGGCTACCTGGTCCTGTGATCGGACGACCACGACGACCGTTGTCAATCAAAGCGTCAACCGCTTCTTGAAGCATACGCTTCTCATTTTGAACGATGATACCTGGTGCATTCAACTCAAGCAAACGAGCTAAACGGTTGTTACGGTTGATAACACGACGGTAAAGGTCATTCAAGTCAGATGAGGCAAAACGACCACCATCCAACTGCAACATTGGACGAAGATCTGGTGGAATAACCGGAAGGATGTTGAGAATCATCCATTCAGGTTTGTTTCCAGACTTGTAAAAGGCATCCAAAACATCCAAGCGTCGGATGGCTTTGACACGTTTTTGTCCCGTAGCTGTTTTCAACTCTTCTTTGAGTTCAGCAATTTCTTTTTCAAGATCTACTTGTTTCAAGAGGTCTTGGATGGCTTCGGCACCCATCTTGGCAACGAATGATCCATAACCATACTCACGCAAACGCTCACGGTATTCGCGCTCTGTCATGATAGACTTGTGCTCAAGTGGTGTATCCTTAGGATCAATCACCACATAAGCCGCAAAGTAGATAACTTCCTCGAGGGCACGAGGGCTCATATCAAGGGTCAAGCCCATACGGCTTGGAATCCCCTTGAAGTACCAGATATGAGATACAGGAGCTTTCAACTCGATGTGCCCCATACGCTCACGACGAACTTTTGTACGCGTTACTTCAACCCCACAGCGGTCACAAACAATCCCTCTGTAACGAATGCGTTTGTACTTACCACAAGCACATTCCCAGTCTTTTGTAGGACCAAAGATGACTTCGTCAAAGAGTCCTTCACGTTCTGGTTTCAACGTACGGTAATTGATTGTTTCAGGTTTTTTGACTTCTCCATAAGACCATGAACGGACTTTGCTTGGAGAAGCTAGGGTGATTTGCATACTTTTAAAACGATTTACATCAACCACTATTTCTTCCCTTTCTATTCTAAGTGAACTGCTTATTCTCGTTCAGCAGCTTCTTCTGTTGCTTCCGCTTTTGTTGCTTTCTCAGCTTCTTCAGCTTCAAAGGCTGCTTTAGCCTCTTGGGCTGCTTTTTCGCGGGCTTTTTCAAGGTCATCTACGTGGATGACATCTTCGTCCATTCCTTCATCCAAGTCGCGAAGTTCCACTTCTTGGTCATCTTCGTCAAGGACACGCATGTCAAGACCAAGAGATTGCAATTCTTTGACAAGAACTCGGAAGGATTCTGGAACACCTGGTTTTGGAATTGGTTTTCCTTTTGTAATGGCTTCATAAGCTTTCAAACGTCCGTTGATATCGTCAGACTTGTAAGTCAAGATTTCTTGAAGGACATTTGACGCACCGTAGGCTTCAAGAGCCCAAACTTCCATCTCACCGAAACGTTGTCCACCAAACTGAGCTTTACCTCCGAGTGGTTGTTGGGTAACAGTTGAGTATGGTCCGACTGAACGCGCGTGCAATTTATCATCAACCATGTGGTGGAGTTTGATCATGTACATGACACCAACTGATACACGGTTGTCAAACGGCTCACCTGTACGGCCATCGTAAAGGATTGTTTTGGCATCGCTATCCATACCTGCTTCTTTAACAGTGTCCCAAAGGTCTTCAGAACTTGCTCCGTCAAAGACTGGTGTTGCAATGTGGATACCAAGAGTACGGGCTGCCATACCAAGGTGGAGCTCCATAACCTGACCGATATTCATACGTGATGGCACCCCAAGTGGGTTCAACATGATGTCGACTGGAGTTCCATCTGGAAGGTAAGGCATGTCTTCTACAGGAACGATACGAGAGACAACCCCTTTGTTTCCGTGACGTCCGGCCATCTTATCTCCGACCTTGATCTTACGTTTTTGAGCGATGTAGACGCGAACCAGCATGTTAACACCTGATTGCAACTCATCTCCATTTGCACGTGTAAAGATCTTAACATCACGAACGACACCATCGGCACCGTGAGGTACACGAAGAGAAGTGTCACGCACTTCACGAGACTTGTCTCCGAAGATAGCGTGCAAGAGACGTTCTTCAGCTGAAAGGTCTTTTTCACCCTTAGGTGTGACTTTACCTACAAGGATATCCCCTTCTTTAACCTCGGCACCGATACGGATAATTCCCATTTCGTCAAGGTCTTTAAGGGCATCTTCACCAACGTTTGGAATTTCACGAGTAATTTCTTCAGGCCCAAGCTTTGTATCGCGCGTTTCTGATTCATATTCTTCGAGGTGGACAGATGTGTAGACATCGTCTTTGACCAAGCGTTCGCTCATGATAACGGCATCCTCGAAGTTGTAACCTTCCCATGTCATGTAGGCAACGATTGGGTTTTGTCCAAGTGCCATTTCCCCTTTTTCCATAGAAGGTCCGTCAGCGATAAAGTCGCCTTTTTCGACGACATCGCCAACTTTAACAAGCGTGCGTTGGTTGTAGGCAGTACCTGAGTTTGAACGACGGAATTTTTGGATGTGGTAAACGTCCAATGAACCATCTTCACGGCGTACTTCTACCTTGTCAGCATCTGCGTATGTAACTTTACCATCATACTGAGCAATAACAGCAGCACCAGAATCATGAGCTGCTTGGTATTCCATACCAGTACCAACGTAAGGTGCTTTTGGATCAATCAAAGGCACAGCCTGACGTTGCATGTTGGCACCCATGAGGGCACGGTTGGAGTCATCGTTTTCCAAGAAAGGAATACATGCTGTCGCAACGGCAACTACCTGTTTTGGTGACACGTCCATGTAGTCAACCACTTCTGCTGGATACTCTTGGTTGACCCCTTGGTGACGTCCCATGACAACCTTCTCAGCAAAAGTACCGTCTTCGTTGAGGCGAGAGTTAGCCTGCGCTACAGTAAATTCATCTTCTTCATCGGCTGTCAACCAAACAATTTCATTGGTCACAACACCTGTTTCACGGTCAACCTTACGGTATGGTGTTTGAACAAATCCATACTTGTTCAAGTGTCCGTAAGATGACAAGTTATTGATCAAACCGATGTTAGGTCCTTCAGGTGTCTCGATTGGACACATACGGCCATAGTGAGTATAGTGCACGTCACGTACTTCATATCCTGCACGGTCACGTGTCAAACCACCAGGTCCTAAGGCTGACAAACGACGTTTGTGAGACAACTCAGAAAGTGGATTGTGTTGGTCCATGAACTGTGACAACTGTGATGAACCAAAGAATTCTTTAACCGCAGCTGTTACAGGACGGATATTGATGATTTGTTGTGGTGTTAAAACTTCATTGTCCTGAACAGACATGCGTTCACGGACATTACGTTCCATACGAGAAAGTCCAAGACGTACTTGGTTAGCAAGCAATTCACCAACTGCACGGATACGACGGTTCCCAAGGTGGTCGATATCATCCACACGTCCGATACCTTCTGCCAAGTTAAGGAAGTAGCTCATCTCTGCAAGGATATCCGCAGGAGTTACAACACGAACCTTGTCGTCTGGATTAGCATTTCCGATGATGGTTACAACACGGTCTGGGTCCGTTGGGGCAACAACCTTGAATTTTTGAAGGACAACTGGTTCTGTCAAAACAGCTGCATCGTTTGGAATATAAACGATCTTGTTCAAGTCGCCATCCAAGTGACTCTCGATACTTTCAATCACGCTGCGAGTCATAACGGTACCAGCTTCTACCAAGATTTCACCAGTTTCAGGGTCTACCAATGGCTCCGCAATGGTTTGGTTGAGCAAGCGTGTTTTAACGTTGAGTTTTTTATTGATCTTGTAACGACCAACAGCTGCCAAATCGTAGCGACGTGGATCAAAGAAACGCGCTACAAGCAAGCTACGTGAGCTTTCAGCAGTCTTAGGCTCACCTGGACGAAGGCGTTCGTAGATTTCTTTCAAGGCTTCGTCTGTACGAGAGTCCATTGGATTCTTGTGGATATCTTTTTCAACAGTATTGCGAACCAATTCGCTGTCACCAAAGATATCAAAGATTTCATCATCACCTGAGAAACCAAGCGCACGAACCAAGGTCGTAAATGGAATCTTACGAGTACGGTCGATACGAGTATAAGCGATGTCTTTTGAGTCGCTTTCAAGTTCCAACCAAGCTCCACGGTTAGGGATAACAGTAGAACCGTAGCCCACTTTACCGTTCTTGTCTACTTTGTCATTAAAGTAAACACCTGGTGAGCGGACCAACTGAGAAACGATAATACGTTCACCACCATTAATGATGAAAGTACCCATTTCGGTCATGATTGGGAAATCACCAAAGAAGACTTCTTGGGTCTTGATTTCACCTGTTTCTTTATTGATCAAGCGGAAGGTTACAAAAATTGGTGCTGAGTAGCTAGCATCGTGGATACGTGCTTCTTCGAGCGTGTATTTTGGTTCCTTGATTTCATAGCCAACAAATTCCAACTCCATTGTGTCTGTGAAGTTTGAAATTGGCAATACATCTTCAAATACTTCCTTAAGACCGTGATCTAGGAAATCTTTGAATGAATCCGTTTGAATTTCAATCAAATTTGGTAAGTCAAGAACTTCTTTGATTCTTGAAAAACTACGACGGGTACGATGTTTCCCGTATTGAACGTCATGTCCTGCCAAGATGATTCTCCTTTGTAAATAAATTCCAAGCCTTGTCAATCAGGCTTTTCTAATCGTCATATGGTTTTTAAAACCCCTATCACCGTGTCCCTTTGACGAATTTTCAGAATCTTTAAATCTTTGTTACAAGCACTCAAAAACCTGAAAAAAGCACAAAAAGAGCAGCTAAATCTGACTTTTTCAGAAGATTTAACTGCTGTGAGCCTTGTCTGGACAATATTTCAGACAAAACCTACGACAAATGATTACTCATATTATACCTTATTTAGCTAGATTTTTCAAGGTTTATTTACTATTTTTTAAACAATCTTTTCCTATATATTATTTTAAAATTTCAAGAGAATGAAGCATTCTATTTTCTCTTAAAAGTTAGGAAAACGCTTGCACTAATGTTTACCTCGTGCTATACTGATAGGGAACAACTACACAAGGAGAATTGTGATGAAGAAGATCCCATCTCAAACTGAGAAAAAAATGATTTACGGTATCCGTTCCTTGAAGAACGGAACTGGTTCTGTCCTTATTGGTGCCAGCATTATCCTGCTTTCTGCTGCAATGCCAACTATTTCGGCTAACGAAAACCTGCCTCAAACTCAGGAAAATACCAGAGCTGTGACCAAGGCCCCTACTGAGACTGAAACGAGTCAAACTCAAACGGAAACGCCTATTTCTGAACAAAAGAATGCAAACGCTTCCCTTGATTCTAAAAAAGAAGCTCCAGCTGGGGAAACTACTACAGCGCCAGCAACACCCAAAACAGAAGATGCTACTACAAGCCAGGCTAACAGCAAGGAAGAGAAAGTAGATAACAGCACTGCAACGCCAACTTCAGATCAAAAACCACAAGCTGACGCATCCTCTGAAGAACCCATCGAAGACAACCACTTCCGTATCCATGTAAAAAAACTCCCTGAAGAAAACAAGGATTCTCAAGGTCTTTGGACTTGGGACGATGTTGAGAAGCCGTCTGAAAACTGGCCCAATGGAGCCAAGTCCTTCAAGGATGCCAAGCAAGATGACTACGGCTATTATCTAGACGTCAAACTTAAGAATGATCAAGCCAAGAAAGTCAGCTTCCTCATCAACAATACCAAAGGGGATAACCTGACGGGAGACCGTTCTGTAGAGCGCCTCTCTCCAAAAATGAATGAGGCCTGGCTAGATGAAAACTACAAGGTATACAACTACCGCCCTCAACCAGCAGGAACTATTCGTGTCAACTACTACCGCACCGATGGAAACTATGACAAAAAATCTCTCTGGTATTGGGGCGATGTCAAAAAACCAAGCAGTGGAGAATGGCCTGACGGTACTGACTTTACCGCAACTGGAAAATATGGACGCTACATTGATATCCCACTCAATGAAGCTGCAAGAGAATTTGGATTTTTATTACTAGACGAAAGCAAGAAAGGCGATGATGTGAAAATCAGAAAAGAAGATTATAAATTCACTGATCTAAAAAATCACAGTCAGATTTTCCTCAAAGATGATGACGAAACCATCTACACTAACCCCTACTATGTGCACGATATCCGCATGACTGGTGCCCAACACGTGGCTAAATCTCGTATCGAAAGCAGTTTTTCTACCCTCGTTGGAGCTAAGAAAGATGATATCCTCAAACACTCCAGCATCACTGATTACCAAGGGAATAAAGTAGCTATCACAGACGTGGAAGTGGATGAGGCAGGTAAAAAAGTGACCTACATCGGCAACTTCTCTGACACCCAACACCCTTACACTGTCAGCTACAATTCAGACCGCTTTACCACACGTTCAAGCTGGCGCCTCAAGGATGAGTCCTACAGTTACGATGGGCCACTCGGCGCAACTCTAAAAGAAGATGGCAAGCGTGTTGACCTCACCCTCTGGTCTCCAAGTGCTGATAAGGTTTCCGTTGTTGTCTATGACAAGAAAGATCCTGAAAAAGTAGTTGGAACTGTCGCCCTTGAAAAAGGAGAAAAAGGAACCTGGAAACAAACTCTGGATGCAAACTCTGGTCTCGGTATCAGCAACTACACTGGCTACTACTACCACTACCAAATCGAGCGCCAAGGTAAAACTGTCCTCGTTCTTGACCCTTATGCCAAATCATTAGCGGCTTGGAACAGTGACCTAGCAAAAACAGATGCCGCTCATAAGGTCGCTAAAGCTGCCTTTGTCGATCCAGCGAAGTTAGGTCCACAAGATTTGACCTATGGAAAGATTCGTAACTTCAAATCACGTGAAGATGCTGTCATCTATGAAGCCCATGTTCGTGACTTCACCTCAGATCCTGCCATCGCAAAAGACTTGACCAAGCCATTTGGTACTTTTGAAGCCTTTATCGAAAAATTAGACTATCTCAAAGATTTGGGTGTGACCCACATCCAACTCCTTCCAGTCTTGTCCTACTACTTTGTCAATGAATTGAAGAACCAAGAACGCTTGTCTGCCTATGCTTCAAGCAATAGTAACTACAACTGGGGATATGACCCTCAAAACTACTTCTCCTTGACTGGTATGTACTCAAGCGATCCTAAGGATCCAGAAAAACGTATCGCAGAATTCAAAAACCTCATCAACGAAATCCACAAACGTGGCATGGGTGCCATCCTGGACGTGGTCTACAACCATACTGCAAAGGTTGACATTTTTGAGGATATTGAGCCAAACTACTATCACTTTATGGACGCAGACGGAACTCCACGTACCAGCTTTGGAGGCGGTCGTTTGGGAACAACCCACTACATGTCTAAGCGTGTCTTGGTAGACTCTATCAAGTATCTGGTTGAAACCTACAAGGTGGATGGTTTCCGTTTCGATATGATGGGAGACCATGATGCAGCTTCTATTGAAGAAGCTTACAAGGCTGCACGCGCCCTTAATCCAAATCTAATCATGCTGGGTGAAGGTTGGAGAACCTATGTTGGAGACGAAAACATGCCTACTAAAGCTGCTGACCAAGACTGGATGAAACATACCGATACTGTCGCTGTCTTTTCAGATGACATCCGTAACAACCTCAAGTCTGGTTATCCAAACGAAGGCCAACCTGCCTTTATCACAGGTGGAAAACGCGATATCAATACCATCTTTAAAAATCTCATTGCTCAACCAACTAACTTTGAAGCAGACAGTCCTGGAGATGTTATCCAGTATATTGCAGCCCATGATAACTTGACCCTCTTTGATATCATCGCTCAGTCTATCAAAAAAGACCCAAGCAAGGTTGAGAACTATGCTGAGATCCATCGTCGTTTGCGACTTGGAAACCTCATGGTCTTGACAGCTCAAGGAACACCATTTATCCACTCTGGTCAGGAATATGGACGTACCAAACAATTCCTTGATCCAGCCTATAAGACTCCTGTTCCTGAAAATAAGGTTCCAAACAAGTCTCACTTGTTGCGCGACAAGGACGGCAAGCCATTTATCTATCCTTACTTTATCCATGACTCTTACGACTCTAGTGATGCTGTCAACAAGTTCGATTGGACCAAGGCAACAGATGGTAAAGCCTTCCCTGAAAATGTCAAGAGCCGTAACTATATGAAAGGTTTGATCGCCCTTCGTCAATCGACAGATGCCTTCCGACTCAAGAGTCTGCAAGACATCAAAGAGCGCGTCCACCTCATTACTGTTCCAGGACAAAATGGCGTTGAAAAAGAAGATGTGGTCATCGGCTACCAAATCACCGCTCCAAATGGAGATGTCTACGCAGTCTTTGTCAATGCGGATAGTAAGGCTCGAGAATTCAACTTGGGAACTGCATTTGCTCACTTAAGAAAGGCCGAAGTTTTGGCTGATGAAAACCAAGCAGGATCCGTAGGAATTTCCAACCCTCAAGGTCTCGAATGGACTGAAAAAGGCTTGAAATTGAACGCTCTCACTGCTATCGTTCTCCGCTTATCTCAAGGTGGTTCCATTGTCGCTCCAGCTGTGGAAGAAAAACCAGAATTTGATCTTTCTAGCTTAGATGTTGAACCAGAACAAGGTCAAGCTCAAAACCTAGCCGCCAATCCTGAAACTCAAGAAACTGCTGCAGAGGCTCTTTCTCAGAAAGTCCTTCCAAACACAGGAACTGAGAGCAAATCACTTCTTGCCCTTGCTGGATTCAGTATCCTTGCCCTTCTCGGACTTGGATGGTTGATGAAAAACAAGAAAAAAACTAATACTCAATGAAAATCAAAGAGTAAACTAGGAAGCTAGCCGCAGGCTGCTCAAAGCACAACTTTGAGGTTGTAGATAAGGCGAAGCTGACCTGGTTTAAAGAGATTTTCGAAGAGTATAACCTAGCCCTCCTATAGAGAAAACACCTCATGATTAGAAGAATCTTCTAGTCATGGGGTGTTGTTTGCAGACTCTATAATATTTGTAGTGGGTAAATTCCCTATGGATATTATGGAGCCTATTTTGTTGTAGAAAAAAAGTCCCATATGACCTATAATGAAAAGCGATCAAACCATCATTAGAAAGAATCTTATGGAACCATTACATTTTATCACAAAATTACTAGACATTAAAGACCCTAATATCCAGATTCTAGATATCATCAATATGGATACTCACAAGGAAATCACTGAAGAAATATGATTTTCAAAAACCGTCTAAGATTCCTTCCTCTGAAACGACTGGCATGCCTACTAGAATTCTCCTTAAAAACACCGTTTAAAGTGCTATCATTGCTCAAAAACTAGTTGAAAAAACCTCTATGACCGATATCGCTCACCAGCTTTCCATTTCAACTTCAACCGTCATTCGGAAGCTCAATGACTTTAGTCGACTTCATAAGACTATGTCCTGAGACGAGTACGCCTTTAAAATGAGTTTTATCCGTACAAGGCTTTAAGAATCTCAATATTATCACTGTCCTTGAATGCAGAACACAAGCGATTATTCGAAATCGCTTTCAGGCTGTCTTTCAAACCTTTCTCAAGGACAAAGAAAAAATCATTAATGCCCTTGAATCACTCTATTCCAAAGCCAAACTAGAATTCTCGTCGCTTTGAATATCAAAAAGGAGAGGACTGATTTAGTCCTCTCCAGCGTATGACTTTTTGGTAATCCACTACAGTTGACAAAGAGCCAAAAAAAGATACTCACTTAAGTATCTTAGTCAATAAATCAAATCGGGAAGACAGGATTCGAACCTGCGACACCTTGGTCCCAAACCAAGTACTCTACCAAGCTGAGCTACTTCCCGAGTTAAATAGAAAAAATGCACCCTAGAGGAGTCGAACCTCTAACCGCCTGATTCGTAGTCAGGTACTCTATCCAGTTGAGCTAAGGGTGCTCATTATTTTATGCCGAGGACCGGAATCGAACCGGTACGATCGTTACCAATCGCAGGATTTTAAGTCCTGTGCGTCTGCCAGTTCCGCCACCCCGGCCGCCTCAAGCGAACGACGGGATTCGAACCCGCGACCCCCACCTTGGCAAGGTGATGTTCTACCACTGAACTACGTTCGCATCCTATTCAAAAATGCCGGCTACATGACTTGAACACGCGACCCTCTGATTACAAATCAGATGCTCTACCAACTGAGCTAAGCCGGCTCATTTATTATATCTTAATGCGGGTTAAGGGACTTGAACCCCCACGCCGTTAAGCGCCAGATCCTAAATCTGGTGCGTCTGCCAATTCCGCCAAACCCGCAAATATGACCCGTACTGGGCTCGAACCAGTGACCCATTGATTAAAAGTCAATTGCTCTACCAACTGAGCTAACGAGTCTAAAATAACTTCCGTTATCTTAAACGGTCCCGACGGGAATCGAACCCGCGATCTTCGCCGTGACAGGGCGACGTGAT